>NZ_BAXD01000002.1:0-231923 GCF_001310395.1 Halolactibacillus sp. JCM 19043 | reverse complement strand
CAACCATAAATCAACGAGGAAAAACCTCTTCTTTCCATCCGGTCATCATGACCAAACGATAAGAAGAGGTAGTAGCGATCCTCATATAATTAATTAAGTCTTACGTTTTAATTCGTTTCTTCCATCTTTTTATACATCTCAATCATCTCTCTTACGAGCGTGGCGATGGTCTCTGTACTCATCAATTGATCCTCTGCGTGCATAAATAGCATAGAAAATTCAACGGCCTCACCAGCGGCTTCTTTTTGAATAAGTGACGCATGGACTTTATGTCCTTCAACAAAATATTGATTAGCTTCTGTTAAATTCTCTTCAGCTTGTTCGAAATCACCCGTTTTTGCGGCTTGGAGTGCTTCCATCACTAAACTTTTAGCTGTGCCAACGTTACTGATGATTTGAAAAGAAATCATCTCTAAACTTCCTTCATTCATTTTAAAACCCCATCCTTTACAACACGTGCTTAATTTTTTATTTCTTCTTTATTTTTTTTGGTCTATATTTTAGCCAATCGCTAGCTTTATTTATTCTCAATTAATTTGATAGCTTGCGCTAACACATTTTCACCATTCATCATGCCATAATCTTTCATATCAATGGAATCAACTGGAATATTTTTTCCTGCCATTTTCTTATCAAACTGTGGCTTCATATATCTCACCTGAGGCCCTAATAATAAGACATCAATATCTTTTTTTGCCATGATTTGATCAACTTCTGAGGCTGATACAGCCGAAATATCAGACTCAATATTCTTAGTTTCGGCAACCTTTTGCATTTTTGATACGAGTAAACTTGTACTCATCCCTGCTGAACATACCAATAAAATTGTTTTCATTTCCAACGACCTCCTAATGTCATTACCTCTTCTTTCACTCATCCATCATTCACTGACTCATCTATTCATTGTTACTTCATTTACATAGTTATTCGGCTAAACAAAAACTTGACCACGGCTTTAGATCATCAAGTAAAAAGATCGCTTCTTGTTTGATTTTGCCGACGACATTCCGTTCACCTTTATTTTCAAGCGATGATAAAGCAATTTGTGTTTCACCTTTATATTGACCAAAGTCATTACTTCCGATAATGACAGCGCCTTTTTCAATCGGTTTAACCTCACGCACCGGGAAGTCTTCCGCTTTATATTTAACCCGCGTCGCGGTTGAGCGAATCAAGTACTCTGACCGGTCCCCTCTAAATATATGCGTTTCATCAAATAATATTTTCTTTTCTATCGCCGATAAATCCAGGAGAGGCTCCACCGGTAATAGTGGGTGCTTTGAGAAGAAAGCTTCTGACATGCTTTTTAACTCAGCTTCACTCGCATAAGCATTACCAATAATCAAATCATCAATCGTCCCCATCAAGCGGTAGTGGGTCACTTGTGTCTGAATATCCAATTCACGATGACTTTCCAGTGTACATAATCCGGTTTGAACCGGCCATGGGCCTAACTGGCCGACTTGAGATGTCACAAAGGCAGCCGTCGTAAGACGGTGCTTATTAAAGCACGCCGTTGTCTCTTCAAAATGCGCTTGTGAAATACCGGTATACTTTTGCGGATAAAAATTATGCGACGCACATAAGTAATCGGTATTTGGATGATAACTCATAATGTTGTCAATATACTTTGTCCCACTACTCATGTTCACTTCAATCTTTAATCCGTAAGGATTTTTGGTCATCATCGCTTCTTCTAAACCGGTAAAGCCCAGATCCAATCTAAGCCCTGCAGCACCTAATTCTTTAAAAAAACTCAAATCATCATACCCGATGTCTAATTGTTTGAATAAGCCCGGGCTAATATCTAATATTGTTTCCATACCAATAGAATTTCCATAATCAATTGTACGTTTATATTTGTTAATGACTTCTGTCGTATCGCCTTCAATTTCCAACAAGCTCGTAAAAATTCTCGTAAAACCATACGTTCTAGCTAAATCGAGATAAGCTTGATCCTCTTCAAATGTACTTTTAGACAAGTAGAGTGAGACGCCAATCCTTCGCATGTGCATGCTCCTTTTTAATATGAACCATTGTTTTATTTAATTCTTACTTCTAGGCTTGTGATTGTTGCTGATACCTATAAGTTGACTCGATTTGCTTCAGCATCTCTTTAAACTTTTTCTTTTTAAGAAATGACCAAATCACACCGACAAAGGCATCGTTTAACTTTTGCATATAGCCGCCTCGTGATGTCATAGATTCAGAATAATGCAGTTCAACACGCTCATCATCAAGTGGCTTGATCCGGTAGAGAACCGTAAAGTTGTTTTTACTGCTGATGGTTTGATATTCATAACATTCGTTTTCAACGAGTGTTTTTATTTTCACTGTAGCTGAGGCCGACTTTGAAAATGTTTTTTCGTATTCAAATCCCTGTAGTTCTTTTACTGCGAGCTCTTGATTTGTTTGTTGTTTGACATCAGCTAGTACCGAACGCATAATGGTATCGTAAAAGAATGCGGCCGGGACATTGATTTTCATTGTAAGTTCCATTTATTCCACCTGATTTTCAGAAAGTTTTTGTCGCTTTTCTTTTGTAATCATGACGATACTGATTACAATAAAAAAGCCGGCTGTTACGAGACTCAATATATCATAGGTGCCACTTTTAGCATCTGCGGCAAAAATAATCATTAAACAACCGATACTCAAGAAAAATAATCCCCACTTCCCCATCTTCCACACCCTTTTCACTTATGTCGTATCTTCTTTAACGTGAATCTGTTACGTACATGCTACTGCTTTTCCATCACATAATAACTGATAAACGAACGGTGATTACTGATGATGAGGCACGCTTCGAAAGTAAAGAATCGATCCCCAAGGTTCCGCTTTAATCGCTCGTTTCGCTATTTTTGCGGCTTGTTCTAAATCATCGGTCGTTGTGTCAAAGTAGAGTGAAATCCCCTTTTTTTCTTTAAACGTAAACGTCACATCACCCGTGTCGATGGCTGTTAATAAGTCAATGATCCGATCTTGTTGTGTTGGTGAACTAATTTCTATCATCTTAAGTGACCCCCTTCATCTGTGATTATCTGACTGTCTTTTATTTGTTCATGCCTGTTTATTGTATGAGTCTTTTTGTCAGATGTATATATCATTTATTTGTTGATAGACAAAGGACACCGTTTAAGCGACCTTTGTCTATCTATTATTTTGTTAAGCTTATGATTGATTCTCTTCTGTTGATTCCGGTTCGACTTTATTTGCCGCCATAACAAACGGTGCCCAAATGACAAAGGAGGCAAGCATCGCCACAAGTGTGACGATTGGCGCCCGCCAGTCGGCCCCTGTTGCTAAAAACGATAGTAAGAACGGCGGTGTCACCCAAGCGACTTGCTGTGACACCGGTGCGACTAACCCTGCAATTGTCGCAAAGTAACCGATTGATACTGAAACAACAGGTGCTAATAAGAACGGGAAGAACAAGAGTGGGTTTAACACAATCGGTAAACCGAACATAATCGGTTCATTAATGTTAAAAATACCAGGTCCAACTGATAGATTCGCTACTGTACGATAATCTTTACGTTTTGAGAACATAATAATCGCAATGATTAAAACAATCGTTCCCCCAGAACCACCAAACCAAGAGTAAGCATCAAACGATCCTCTCACCCACATATAACCCTTTTCAATTACAAGCTCTGTCCCACCTTGTTGGAACAAGTTAACGTTATCAATTTGCGCAACACCGAATACCCCTTCTAAAATAGGTGCTAAGACGTTGGCCCGTGAATACCAAAGAACCAAAACAGTTGAACAAAGAGGGTGACTAAAATTACTGCGCCAAAACCTTGTGATAAACCAAGGAGTGGTAAGGCAATCGTATTTTGTGTCCATTCTAAGAATGTCATACCTGGTACAACTTTTGCAAAAACAAAATAGAAAAGTGCGGCAACATAAAGCGCAATTGTTGCTGGAATAATGGATGCGAAAGCTGTTGAAACAGCTGGCGGAACAGAATCTGGTAATTTAATCGTAATGTTCGCAAGCATCAATTTAGCAAAAATAACAGTAGAAACAAAACCAATAATCATCGCCGTGAAGAATAGGTTCGCGTTTAAGTTCCCTAAAGGAATCCAACCCCAACCGCCGGCGGTAATTTCAGAGGCCGTGGCGGCCCATCCGGCATCATTAATCGAGGTGACGGTTGCTTCATCTAGACTTAACCCTGATAGCGTACCGGAGAAAGCAAAGGTCACACCAGCGATTGTTGCTGCAGTGGAAACAATCCCACCGGAAAGCTCATTGACACCATAGGCTTTAGCCAAATTATATCCCCACGAAAAGACGAAGATTAACCCGGCAATCGCTAAGGTCCCGTTCCAGACAAAACCATTGATCCCAATGATTTCCCTAATAATCGGGATCGAGTTACCATCATATCCATCAAAAAATTGCGGCGGTAAATCTCTAATAAGTGCGTTAATCATAACCGCGACAGAACCAGCCATTGTTGCCGGTATCGTTCCAATAAAGGCATCTCTTAAAGCGACTAAGTGTTTTTGTCCACCAATCTTACCTGCGATTGGAAGAAAGTATTTCTCCAACCATAACGTTAAAGCATTCATTCAAAAACCCCCTTATAATTTTTACTCATGTTGTTAATGAATAGCTTGACACCATTCACACCTATCCCGAAATTCGCTATCACCCCTTTCAAATAATAAAGGTAGTCTTCATGCCTTTGGCCTCCACACGTTGTAAGCGCTTTATTTTGATAGAATGAAAAAATATGCCTTTTACGATGAACGCCTACACCTTTTAGAGTTATGTGTCACATTCTATTTATAGTGGCAGTCAACGTTAGCCCTCAGGGGACTAACGTATCGCTCCACTCTAAAATAGCCTAATTAAACTGCGGTAAATGCGCTTGATGCGCGATAAGTAACTCATCTAACACAACTTTTGCCCGGTCTTCATCTCCGACAAGCGGGTTAAGGAGAAAGGCAAGAAACGCCTCTTCGTAATCTCCTGATAAACTTGCTCTGATGACTTGTTCTTCAAAGGCTTTCATTTTTAAAATATCACCTTTAATTTGTTCGGGTAAGGCACCAGTAGCCAGTGGCATCGGACCAGATTTTGTGATCACACAGTTCACCTCTACAACACTATCGAGCGGCAAATCTCTAATCGCCCCTTGATTAAGAGTATTAACCGTCATAATTTCATGGCTATCATTGTACAAGGCTGACATTAAGCTACAGGCAACGTCACTATAATAAGCCCCGCCTCGGTCTTCTAATTCTTTCGGTTTCTCATGTAGTGTCGGCTGTTTATACAGCTCAAATAATTTATGTTCAACCTCTTGAACAACTTCTGAGCGAGTACCATTTTGTTCGTACGATTGAAGGTCCTTAGCTAACATCGCTTCTTGTTTGTAATAATACTGATGATACGGATTCGGCAATAATTGAAGCGATTTCAAAAATGTTTCCGTCCAGCCAAGACTAACAATATTTGCTGGTGAGTAATTAACCACTTGTTCAATCAGACGGTCAAGCACTTCCTGCGTTCGGTCCATCCCATCAACAAATACTTTTTTACCGTAGACAAAATGATTGAGTCCGACAAACTCAATCCGGACAGATGATGGGTCTACTTCCAATACCTCTGCGATAGAATGTTGCATATTAAACGGAATGTTACAGACCCCGATCACTTTCTTATGTGGACTATACTTAAGTAGCGCTTCTGTTACAATACCGGCTGGATTCGTAAAGTTAATCATCCAAGCATCTGGACAAATATCATGAATATCTTCCGCAATGTCTAGTAAGACAGGAATGGTTCTAAAAGCTTTAAAGATACCACCCGCACCATTTGTTTCCTGACCAATCATACCGTGAGACAATGGGATGCGTTCATCTTTCTCACGCGCTTTTAGCCCACCTACTCTTAGTTGCGTTGAAACAAAAGCCGCATCTTTTAGCGCTTCTTTTCGATTCGTTGTCCAGGACAATGCGATTGGAACTCCTGCCGCTTCAATCATCCGCTTCGCTAGTTCACCAACGATTGTCATCTTGTCGTATCCCTCATCAATATCGACTAATACAATCGTCGAGACTGGAAATGATGAATGACGCTTGATGAGTCCTTCAATAATTTCCGGTGTATAACTAGATCCTCCCCCTATAATGACCAGCTTCATATAAAAAACTCCTTTTAGTTAATCTGTAATTGTTTACAAATAAAATGTATCATACAATTAAAACGTTGTAAATACATTTATCAAAAAATGTTTTTTAAAATAATTTGTTACTACTTTTAATATTATTTGTTATACTAGAAGAAAGATGTCTGCAACGAGGAGGGAGCTTTATTATGGCAGAAAAAAAAGCACTACACGCTTTTATCAAAGAAGAATTAATTGAGCGCATTAAGTCTCAAGATTATAAAGTTGGTGATCAATTTCCGACCGAACATGATATATGTAAAGAATTTAACGTTAGTCGAACGACGGTAAGAATCGCACTGTCTCAACTCGTTCAAGAAGGTTATCTGATTAGACAACGTGGGAAAGGTAGTTTTGTGGCTGAACCAAAAGCAAATCAAATACTTTCTCATACAAATGAGCACTTTGATCAACAATTAAAAGCTCAAGGTAAAGAAGGTAAAATCATCGCAAAAACAATTGAAGTTATTGCGGCAAAGGGATCTAAACAAGAGCGCTTTGGCTTAAATGAAGCCGATCCCATTCAAAAGATCAAGCGGATCCGTATGGTTAATAATGACATTACCCAATATGAGATCGCTTATATTCCTTGGCAAATTGCTCCGGGGATAAAGAAGGAGCAAGTGGAACACTCACTTTATCAAACCTTAAAAAATGATTATCATATCGACATTCATAAAACAACAGAAATCCTTGAAATCACACTAGCAGATAAAGATATTAGTCATTATTTAGCCTGTGACGTCGGTCAACCTTGTTTCTTTATTGAAACCATCGCAGAAGATAAAGACGGCAGAGTCATCGAATTTTCTCGTTCATACTTTAGAGGTGATAAAACGAGCTTTAAAGTTGAACGTTTCTATTAAATGCATTCAAATGTATATACATTTGAATTTAATTGGAGGAGACTACTTATGAAAGTGATTATTAACGCAGATGATTTCGGATTAACGGAAGGGATAAACAACGGCATCATCACCGCTCATACCAATGGCATCGTTACTCGGACAACGCTCATGATGAATGGAATGGCTGTTGATCATGCTATAAAGCTAGCGAAAGCCCATCCAACTTTAAAAGTAGGGATTCATTTAGCCCTCTCTTACGGAAAGCCACTTAGTGAAAAGGTTGATTTACTTGTAGATGAATCACATACATTCAAATTCACAAAGTATGAAACAAACTTAACGCCTTTAGAAATCGAACAAGTGGAACAGGAGTGGGATACACAAATACAAGCCTTTCTAAAGACAGGTTTAACGCTCGATCACATTGACAGCCATCATCACGTACATGGCTGGGCCTGTTTACAGCCTGTGGTTAAACGCTTATTTGATAAGTATCAATTACCTTTCCGCTATACCGAACAATTAGAGAATCCAAGTGATATGTCATTGACTGAAAGCTTGTGGCTAGATTTTTACGGGGATTTAGCGCAACCGAACTTATTTGAACAACTGCTCAAACAACAAGTAGAGACAATCGAAGTTATGACCCATCCTGCTTATGTTGATGAGACCTTACTTAAAACATCTTCTTACACTTACGAAAGAGAGCGTGAACTTGATGTTCTGACGTCACTCAATGTCCCTGAAGCGATTGAACTTATTTAAGTTATGCTACTTATAAATAGAAACGGTCGTCACTATTATGCTAAACGTGACGACCGTTTCTATTTAATCAACTTTATTCTTGAGCGTGCCAATACCTTCAATCTCACAGACAACCTCATCACCCGATTGTAAAAGTCGTGGAGGTTTTTCAGCAAAACCGACACCGTGCGGTGTGCCTGTTAAAATTAAATCCCCAGGTTCTAGTGTGATTAAGTCAGAGATAAACGCAATCAATGTTGGGATATTAAAAATCAATTGATCTGTCGATGAAGTTTGACGTACGTCTCCGTTGACGTATGAGCGAATAGCTAGCTTTGATGGATCTTTTAATTCATCGGTTGTGACAATGACAGGACCTACAGGCGTTGACTTATCAAGTGTTTTTCCTTGAAGCCACTGAGGCGTCCGTTTTTGTAAGTCACGCGCTGAGATATCATTGGCAATTGTATAGCCTAATAGATAATCAAGCGCCTCTGACTCATCAACTTCCGTACACGTCTTTCCAATCACACAGGCGAGCTCTACTTCATAATCTAATTGATCTGATTTAGCCATCCCCATAATGTTAGCCTCATGACCAATTAAAGCATTTGAAAATTTCGAAAAGAGTACCGGTAATTTCGGAACATCATGCCCCATCTCTTTCACGTGATCTAAATAATTCACACCGACACAGATAATTTTGCTTGGACGTGTCACGACGGGACCAAATTCGATAGATTCTTGCTTAATACCAATGGATTGCGATGCTTTCTCAAGTGCCGCTTTTAACGCCGGAAGCGATTGTAACTGGAGATAAAACAATGCAGGATCACTTGTCACCAATTGCTTTACTGCTTCATCCGCTATATATGTTTTTAATGTGTCGACAGGATAAATAAGCGTATCTTTAAGAAAGCCGACTTGATAAGCTTCTTTTGAGTCTTTCAAGCGATACGTTAATATTCTCATCAAGATTCCTCCTAATCTTCGTCATCTAACAAAATGACTGTCACTGGATGTTCAAGTGTATGACCAATGACACAGCCTCGCTTAGCTTTTAATTTCAGCTTCTTAACAAGTGCTGGATCAAGTGCGTCATCAAACTGAATCTTAACCGTTACTTCCGATAACCGGCGCGGCCTTAATGATTGATCACTTGTCGAGGTGACCTCCACATTATAACCAGTCAATTCAAGCCCATCACGCTCATCAAGAAAATCTAACGTTTTCGCCACACACATCGCAACCGATGCTTCTAAGTATTCCACCGGCTGTAAAATAGGGTTCTCGACTTGCTCACCCGACGTTTGGTGTAACGTATGATGTATATTCCTTCTTTTCTTTATAATCACAATGACGCCTCCTAAGACCGTTCAAGACCTTTACGGTCGTATTTATTATGATACCTTTTCCACTTACCATTACGGATCATTTGGTTAATGATCTCAGAGAACACCAGACCTAAAGCAATCGCACCTGAAAGCATCACGACGCGTGCGGCATACGGAATCGCCACGTCATAATTATTTTCAACGAAATGACGCATCGCGTCATACGCCAATCCACCTGGGACAAGCGGAATAATTCCGGATACGTTAAAGATGATAATCGGCGTCCGGAACCATTTAGCAAAAATCTGACTAATGACAGCGACAACGGCGGCGGCCGCAAGTGTTGCGACAACTTCATCAACCGTATTAAGGACGAGTAACCGGTAAAGAAACCAGCCGACGGCACCAACCGTTCCGCATTGAAACAACACTTGTCTTGGCACATTAAAGATAATCGCAAAACCAGCGGCCGCAAAAAATGAAACGACCAGTTGTTCAACTAACATCATCACGTTCCCTCCTCTGTTAGAATATAAAGAATATCACCGCAATACCTGCTCCAATTGCGGCCGCTGTCAGGAAGGCTTCAGCTCCCTTTGTAATACCAGATACTAAGTGACCCGCCATTAAGTCACGCACCGCATTGGTGATCAGTAACCCTGGAACGAGTGGCATAATTGCCCGATAACAATTTTATCAATCTGATAACCAAGATCTAAAAAGATAATCAAATAGGCAAAGAGGCCAACGAAACTCGCCGCTAAAAATTCCGCAAAAAAACGAATCTTCAACATATCATGAAAGTAACTCATCAGCCGTAACCAAGTGCCCCGACAAAAAAGGCGGGGAGAAAATCGACCCAAGATCCGTCAAACATAATCGTAAAACATCCACTCGCAAATGCAGCCGCAAGTAATTGAATGTAGTTAGGATACGTATCTTTTTGATTATCAATCGTCTCTAAAGCTTTAGCCGCTTCTGTAACATCTAAGTGACCCGCAGAAATCGCCCGGGACACACCGTTCACTTGGGTAACTTTATGAAGGTCTGTTTCACGACTGACGATCCGAACAAAATTCGTTGGTTCGGTTAAATCTGTCGCAAACATGATGGCCGTCGGAGTGGCGTGCGCCTGAGCACGATCCATACCAAAAGCTTGTGCAATTCTTACCATCGTATCTTCCACGCGGTAAGTCTCTGCCCCACTTTGGAGCATCAACTTTCCTGCTAGAAGACAGACATCTGTAACAGTGTAACGCTCCACGACATCACCCCTTACTAACTATTTTTATAAAACCAGTGATAGACACCAATCATAAATGAACCAACAATCGTCATGATACCCATCGCAATATATAAGGTTTGGCCACCTAAGACTTCAAGCACATAACCTCCACCGAGTGATCCAATAATACCAGAAAAACCGAAGAAGACGGTCATATAAATCAAGTGCCCCGTCGCTTGCATATGTTCTGGGATGAGGCGTGACACATAATCAAAGGAGGCGACATAAAAGACACCAAATGATAAACCGTGGAACACTTGCATCACGACTAGTACATACGGGTCGGCAACGATCCCGTATACAAACCAGCGCAAGGTATAAAGCCAGGCCGCAATAATCATGAAAATCAGTGGATGAAGCTTACGGAACCATTTACCCGCAAACATAAACACAATCGCCTCACTAAAAACACCTAAAAACCAAGCAAGTCCAACTAAATTATCTCTCCCACCAATTTGACGAATATATAAGCCAATAAAACTGTCATTGGTTCTATGCGTAATCGTCACAAGAAACATGACTAAAAGCAGTGTGATAAATTGTTTATTCTTTAATAATTTCCCGACATCTTTAAAATTAATCGGTTTCGTATCGACTTTTACATCTTTTAGTCGTGTCGTAACTAAAAGGAGTGTGATCGTCATTATTCCGTAAGGAATGAATAAGTACTGAATCCCACCCATCAACGTATTGTCCAATCACCAATGAACTTACCGCAAAACCAATCGAACCCCACGTTCTAATCGACCCAAATGGAATGCCTAAAGCCTTTGAGCGGCGCTGAGCCAAAGAATCAGCTAAAGGCGAAATAGCAGATGAAAAGAAATAAAAGAAAACAGCTGAAAATAGTAAAACACCTAACACTTCCATCTGGAAGAAAAAGAAACTACTAATGATTAGACCTACAGTCGCGACAAGCAACACTTTCTTTACTGTTCGAAATTTATCACTGATATAACCAAATAGTGGCTGTGAAACAATGGAGGCGGTTGGTCCGACCGCTAATACCCACCCAATTTCTTGTTCTGATAAACCTCGATACGCAAGTAATAATGGTAAGAAACTAATTACCATTGTGTTCGCACCATGAAAACTAAATAGCAACGTTTTCAATGGCACGAGTGATTCTTTATGTGTCAATATTCTTCTCCCCTTCACGTTCAATCCAATTGAACCTATTATATCGATTTATGTTATGAATTGAAAGGCATTCAGACGTTTTGTTTTATAGTGTTTTTAGTTAGGGTATACTAGTTAAAGAGGATGCAGCACGAAAGGATCGAAGTTTTTTTCTGCTACGGCTGTGATTTTCATATTTAAACAATAGTTAAAACAAGAAAGCGAGTGAGTTGTTATGAGAAACAAACGACGGATCGGTATATCTACCGCGATTATTATTTTAGTCATTGTTAGTCTCATCTTTATCTTTAACACATCAAAAACTGAACATGACTTCATTACCTCATCAGAGGTGTTTAACCAAGAAGGAGAGTACTTTGTCTACTTTTGGCAAGAAGAGTGTCGATACTGCCAAGAGATCGAAGCAGACATTCAGGACTATGAAGAAAATGGGCGTCTGCCTTTATATGTCGTAGATATGACTAAACCTGATAATCGTGAACTTTGGTATGACTGGGAAACGCATCACGATGTCAACGATGTTATTATTGGTTACGTAGAAGATGGTGAGGAGTTTTACGAGGAAGACCCTGAGGTATACTTAAATGATTCAGAGATCCAATATGAGCTTATTATCGAGGATGAACAGATTATCGCTCAACACCAAACAGCTTTTTTTAACCCTTCACCCACCGAATTAGATTCACTTGATATCGTGACAACGCCTGCGTTACTCCACGTATCAGATACAACACAACTGGTTGTTGGTGTTGAGGAAGCATTAGCTTTATTGGAACAAGAGCAATAGATTTAGGGCACGACAAAAAAACAACAGCTCTAAAACTTTATATGATTGACATATAAAAGTGCGCTGTTGTTTTTTATAAATAAAGCCATTGTTTTTTCAATGCCTTAATGACAGCATTGGTCCGGTCAGGTACATGTAACTTGTGTAAAATGGAGCTCACGTAATTCTTTACTGTTTTGTCTGATAAAAACAATTCATCAGCAATCCGAACATTGTTGTAGCCTTTCACAAGTAATTGTAAGACTTCCCACTCTCGTCTTGATAGTAAATCAAGAGGTGGTTTAGTTTTCTTGATATGCGACTCGCGGTACACATCGACTAACATTCCACCAAGTAACGGCGAGACGTAACGTTTACCTTCAAAGATGAAACGTAACGCTTGTACGAGTGTCTCTTCATCAATGTCGTAATAAAGATAACCTTCAAGTCCCATTTTAAATAATGGCTTTGCTTCTTTTAGCCCTAGCTCTTCTACCCATAAGACGATCTTCACACCTTCATTGTGTAGCCGTTCTATGTCGTCTAATTTCGTAAGCGCTTCATTCACATCGATTAAAATAATCGACGCTTCATTCATTTCTTCATAATTAAATTGATTACAGCAAATAATGTGGCTTTCGTTAAATCGACGTTTTAATAGTTCCTGAATGCCATCTCTTAATAGAGAAGGTTTTTTTACAAAATAAAAGTTCATATCGTTTATCAACCATTTCTCTTAAAATTTTAACAATTTAAAAAGCTACATTTTTTACACTGTTTTTACCGCACAGTAACCGAACAGTTTTATGTTACTTTTTTTCTATCCAATCGTCAACTGCTTAATCCAGAAATCACGAAAATTACATACTTTTACCTAATGAAAGACAGTAAAATTATCGTCATTTGTCATATTTTTTGGTATAGTGGAATACAAAGGGGATGAATACATATGAAGCTATCACTCACTCAACCAGCCATCCATTGGTTTAAACGTGAGATGGGATTAACAGAAGGTCAAATGGTCCGCTTTTACGTCAGACAAGGCGGTTATCAAGCTTATAATGGTTTTTCTATCGGCCTTACTGTCAATGATGAACCAACAGATGCGATTAGTCTCATTCAAGCTGACGGGCTGATTTTTTTCATTGAACAAAAAGATGCTTGGTTCTTCGATGGTCAAGATCTAAAAGTGAAGTATAGTCGGAAGAAAGAAGAAATAGAGTATATTCTACACACATAATAAGGCATGAAGACGCATATAATACAAGCCATGACAGGGACACCTGTCATGGCTGTTTTTTCTTGATCATCATGCGTCGGTTATTTTGTACGCTAAAAAGCGCGATGGTCGATCGCCGCTTGTACAGTTGGAAAAATGACGACCGATGCGTCTTGACAGAACTGTTTGATTTCTAGTAAGGCTAATGGTTGCTCTTTTACTTCTGCCAACAATAACGTCATCCCTTCCTCTTCACATCTTTTTTTTTATCGATACGAGCGATTGATAGGCCGTTGCATCCATATGCGGCACGTGCGTCAGTTTTAGAATCAATGTCTTTGTATCTGTATGGAGCTCATTTAACACGTCTAAAAACGCCTGTGCCACCCCAAAAAAGAGTGGACCGGTAATCTCATAGACGACGGTATTTTTATTCATAACGGTCGGCATGTCTTCACCAAATGATTCATCCGCTTGTTCCTCGAAGTATTGGTGTGTGATTAATTGAAAATCCGTACTTTCAATCATCCGCTTAACAAAAAGAACCATCGCTAGAATCATGCCAATCTCAATCGCGATAATAAGGTCAAACATCACAGTCATTGAAAAGGTCAGCAATAAGACGAGCGCATCACTTTTTTGTTGATGAAATAATAGCTTTAAATGAGCGCCATTCACTCATATTGTAACTAACCACAACTAAAATCGCCGCTAAAGTTGTCATTGGAATTAATTTCGCAAGCGGCATGAGAACTAACATCATCACCAGTAACACAAGCGCATGGACCATTCCGGCAATCGGGGTTCTCCCACCGTTATTAATATTGGCGGCTGTTCTTGCGATAGCACCTGTTGCTGGAATGCCACCAAATAAGGCTGAACCGATGTTCGCAATTCCTTGAGCTATTAACTCCATATTGGATTGGTGTTTCTTCCCAATCATCCCGTCAGCAACAACAGCGGATAATAATGACTCAATACTGGCTAAAAAGGCAATCATTAACGCTGGACGAAGAAGCGCGGTAATGGTTGTAAGTGATAAATCAAACGACGAAAAATCAACAAACGTTATCCGACGCGATATATCACCAAACTCAGTACCAATCGTCTTAACGGGTAAATCAAAGAAATGCACGAACGCCGTCGAAACAATTAAGGCAATCAATGAGCCAGGTATCTTCTTCGTCACTTTCGACCACAGCACAATAATTAACAGTGATAATCCACCAACGACTAATGTTGTTAGATCAACGGTATCAATCTGACTAATATAAGCTCCCCACTTCCCGAAAAAGTCAGAGGGAACCTCTGTTATTTCTAGACCTAAAAAGTCTTTCACTTGGGTAGAGAATAACACCACCGCGATCCCGCTCGTAAAGCCGGTCACAATCGGATAAGGGATGTACTGAATGACCCCACCTAATCTAATCAGACCAAATAGAATCATAAAGAGACCGGCCATGATTGTAGCGATTGTCAAACCTTCAAGACCGTAATCGGCGATAATACCAAAGACAATAATCACAAAGGCGCCCGTTGGCCCCCCAATCTGAACACGACTGCCACCTAAAAATGAAATAATAAAGCCAGCGATAATGGCGGTGATTAATCCTTTTTCAGGTGTCACACCAGAAGCAATGGCCAAGGCGACTGATAATGGTAAAGCAATAATCGCAACAACCATTCCTGCAATAATATCTTTCATAACTTGTTCCTTAGTTAATTCGGTCTTTCTATGCTTTAAAATAGAAAATAATTTCGGTTTTAACATAACTGTATCCCTGATTTCTTTATTTTTTTCTCAACGGTTTTACGACTTACTTTGATACATACTTAACGTAAATTGTTGCCAAATATCTTCATACATGTGTGACATATCGGTTGTCGTATAAATGAGTTCACTTGATAATAGGCCATGAATCAGTGAAAAAAACATGACCGTTAGCATGTCTACTTTATCACTCGCTACTTTTCCCTCATCGCTTTCATAGCTTATTAATTCGCGCACCAGATCAAAGCGATCGTCTAACCGTTGATGAATTTGATCCATCACAGTCCGCTCCATTGCTTCTGGTGGAAGAATTAATAACCGCTTCCAAAACAAAGCCCGTGACGTATCTTCTCTATGATACGTTAGAATATTAAAAAAAATTGTTTTTAAGTCTTTCTGACTCGCATTTAGCAAAAAGTAACCTTCACTTTCTGCTTCAATGACAGCTTTTAGCATGGCTTCTTTACTAGAAAAGTGTGCATAAATAGACGCCTTTTTAATACCGACGTAGTCAGCAATTTCACTCATACTAAACGCAAGGCCTTTTTCAGCAAATAGTTGAAAAGCCCCCGTCATAATCGCGCGTTTCGTTTTCATTTCTTCACCTCCAACCTATCGTTCGGTAGGTAATGCTATTTTAAACCTTTTGGTAAATAACCGCAACCCTAAATTGAACTCCCTCAACAAATATTCTCACGAATGTTTGATTCACAAGGACACCATAAAGCTCGATTAAAAAATAAACACGAAGACCTTAAGAAAACAGCCCACAAAAAAACAGCCACATCTGACTACCATTCAGTTGTGGCTGTTTTACTTCTATTTCTTATTCTTTTACTTTAATTATCGCGGTTGCGGCTAAGTCAGTTGGTTCAACTTGATCACCAGGCGTACCAAAGAACGGGGTACCGTCTTCTTGCCAAAATAGTCGCTGAATTCTCGCATGTCGATTATGATCATACAATGAATTCCCTTTAATCTCTTTATATGGACGAGCATGATAGACAATAATGTCATAACCATCCTCATCTTTACTAAAGCTATTATGACCGGGACCATACTCTTGTGTTTCCTCACTTGTCACAAAGACCGGTTCCTTAGTTTTTGTCCAAACCGTTGGATCCGTTAAGTCAGCGCCTTCATCTGCGACAAGGTAACCGACCGCATACGTATGATCGGTCGCATTACCAGAGAAGGCAATGTAAACTTTTCCACCATGCTTAATGCAAGCGGCTCCTTCATTAACGTAAAACACACTATTTTCCCAAGGGTATTCAGGTGTTGACAATAACACTTGATTTTTAATCGTCCAAGGATTTTCCATTTCACCAATGTATAGATTAGAGATGGTTTCATTCTCTACTTTTTGCGCCCAAACAAGATAGCGCTTGCCGTTAATTTCAAACGTTGTCGCATCAAGTGAGAAACTTTGGAATTCTGTATTAACTTGTCCCTTTTCAACCCACTCACCTTCAAGCGGGTTATCCGCTGTACATTCTAAGACATAAGGACGAATCGCCCAGACATCTTCTTTTTCACCAGCCGCAAAGTGCATATACCATTTACCGTCAATGAAGTGAAGTTCTGGCGCCCAAATATGTTCCGACATAATGCCAGATTCGTGCGCTTCCCAGATTACCTTTTCCTCTGCTTCTGGCAAGGCATCGAGTGATTGACTACGGCGCAGCACAATCCGATCATAGAGTGGATATGAGCCAGTAAAATAGTAGTACCCATCCGTATGCTTATACAAATAAGGGTCAGCACGTTGTTCAATAAATGGTTTTTTAAACTGATTTACTTTAATTTGTCCGGATACCTCTATATCAGATTCAACTGAATCTATAGCTGACCATTCAACTGGATAAGGTGCTTTAATGCCGTTATCGAGTGTGACGGTAACCTCTTTTGGCAAGTTAGGAACACTTCCTTTTGCGACGTGTACTTCTACGGGTTCAACATGTGTAATTTTCATATCTTTTCTTCCTTTCTTTCATTCAGCTATCCTTGGCTTTTATTTTATTTTTGATGACGTTTTCATTTTAACATAAACGTACATATAAGTAACTATTAAATATAAAATATTTTATACTTATCCGTATGTATATCAGTGTGACACTTCATTTACTCGATCACTGTTATTGTTAGGATGTAGGGAAATTAGGCATCATACATCCTCTTAGAATTTAATGACAATCATTGTCTACCCAGATGTGATATTTAAGTGGGGGAAAGAAAGAATGTAACAAAAAGGAAAAACGTATAGATCCGAGCTAAGGAAAAAAAAAAACAAAAAAGAAGCTTCGTCTTAAACAGACATCCGCTCCTCTTCGTCTTCTTGCTTGTATTAAAATAGACCAATCGCTTGGTGTTGATCATCTATATCCATCTTAAGCGCTGCCGGTTCTTTCGGTAAACCAGGCATCGTTAAGACATCTCCCGTGAGACAGACGATAAAACCTGCGCCAATTGACGGGCGACATTCTCTAATCGTAATCGTAAAGTCTTCTGGCCGTCCTAGCTTCATCGGATCGTCTGAGAGTGAATATTGTGTCTTTGCCATACAAACACCTAAATTGCCATAGCCTTGTTCTTTAAGCCTCGCGATATCTTCTGTTGCTTGGGTTGAATAGTCAACATGTGTCGCCCCGTAAACCTTTTTAGCGACAGCTTCGATCTTTTCTTCCAATGTCATCTCTAAATGATAGAGCGGTCTAAAGGTTGCCTGCTCTTCCTCGATGGTTTCTACGACGAGTTTCGCCAGCGCCTGTCCACCTTTGCCACCCTGGGCCCAGACATCTGTCAGCGCGACTTTAAAGCCATGGTCTTGACACCAAGTAGTCAGCGCTTGAATCTCTTCATCGGTATCAGCTGTGAATTTATTAATCGCAATTACAAATGGTAGACCAAAAGCCGCAATCGTTTCTGTATGTTTCTTTAAGTTTTGCAATCCGTCTAGTAGTGCTTCAACATTCGCTTCATTCAGTTGGTCTTTCTTAACGCCACCGTGCATCTTAAGGGCTCGAATGGTAGCGACAATCACAACCGCTTTTGGGTCGAGATTTGCTTGTCGTGCTTTAATGTTTAGGAATTTTTCACCACCTAAATCAGCCCCAAACCCTGCTTCAGTCACAACATAATCCGTAAGTTTCGATGCCATCTTCGTCGCAACAACACTGTTACAACCATGCGCAATATTTGCAAATGGCCCTCCATGAATAAACGCCGGTACACCTTCTAACGTTTGGACTAAGTTAGGTTTAAACGCCTCTTTTAGTAATAACGTTAATGCCCCGCCTACATTTAAGTCTTCAACTGTCACGGGATCACCACTTGTATTGTAGCCGATAATGATCCGATTAAGCCGCTTCTTTAAATCATCATAATCTGTCGCAAGACAAAGAATCGCCATAATTTCCGAAGCAACAGTAATATTAAAACCGTCTTCACGTGGCATACCTTGTTTCACGCCACCAAGACCGACAATCACTTGACGCAGAGCACGGTCATTTAAATCAACCACCCGCTTCCACGTAATCCGGCGCACGTCAATGTTTAGTTCATTTCCTTGAAAAATATGATTATCAATAAAGGCAGATAATGCATTGTTTGCGGCCGTAATCGCATGAATGTCACCTGTAAAATGCAGGTTAATGTCTTCCATCGGTACGACTTGGCTATATCCTCCACCTGTCGCCCCGCCTTTAAGACCCATCACAGGACCGAGTGATGGTTCACGTAAACAACAACTCACACTGTGTCCTAATTGCTTCATTGCCTGGGCAAGACCCACGGTGACCGTTGATTTGCCTTCACCCGCAGGCGTTGGATTAATCGATGTAACAAGAATTAAGTTCGCCTCTTCGTTATCCTTTACCGTCTCCATCACATCAAGTGACACTTTGGCTTTATGTTTCCCATATTGTTCTAAGAATGCTTGATCAAGTCCGACTTGATCGGCAATGGTCTCAATCGGTTGTAACTGACATTGTTTTGCGATAGCTAAATCTGACAGCATGCATAGCCCCTCCTTAAAATCGTACGTTTTTATGTTTTTTTATTTAATCATTCGTATTATAACATCATTCTATTGAATTTTAAGTGTTAATTTATATTTTTTTATTTTTTCATCTTTTTTGTGAATCAATGAACAAATAAGGGTGTAAAAAAAGCAAAGGTTTTTTACTCCTTTGCTTTAAGCTTATCAAGAAAACGGCTTATCCGATCCATTGCTTCTGTCAGTTGTTTCATCGATGCCGCATAAGAACAACGAATATAACCCTCGCCACTATCTCCAAAGACACTCCCAGGGACTACTGCCACTTTTTCTTCCATTAATAGCTGTTCAGCAAAGTCACTAGACGATAATCCGGTAGACTTGATGGAAGGAAAGACATAAAACGCTCCACCTGGTACGTGACAGCTTAGCCCCATTCTCGTTAAAGCTTTAACAACATAATTTCGGCGTTGTTTGTAACTTTCTTTCATCATCTCAACTTCACTTAAACCATTTTCTAACGCCTCAATCGCACCGTATTGCGCCATCGTTGGGGCTGACATAATCGTATATTGATGTATTTTAAGCATCTGTGCAATTAAGTCCTTCGGACCACATACATAGCCTAGTCGCCAGCCCGTCATCGCAAAAGCTTTAGAAAAACCGGATACAAGTAACGTCCGCTCTTTCATACCCTCCATTGACGCCATACTCGTGTACGTGTCATCATACAGGAGATCAGCATAAATTTCGTCAGAAATAACGAGTAAGTCATGACCCTTAATCACATCACTAATACCGATTAAGTCTTCTCGACTTAAGACGGCTCCTGTTGGATTATTCGGACTACAGATGAGAATCGCTTTTGTTTTTTCCGTGATCGCCGCTTCAACTGCCTCTTTTGATAACTTAAACGCATCTTTCTCATACGTATCAACGATTACCGGCACCCCACCCGCAAGGGTGATTGTAGGAATATAAGAAACAAAACTCGGTTCCATGACAATCACCTCATCCCCCGGGTTAAGAATCGCCCGAAAAGCTAGATCAATTGCTTGTGACGCACCAACCGTCACAATCACTTCATCTTCAGGTTGATAACGCACTTGAAAACGTGTATCTAAAAAGCGACTAATCGATTGTCTTAATGTTAGTAAACCCGCATTAGGCGTATAAGCCGTAAAACCGCGTTCTAATGAATGGTAACTTGCTTCAATCACGGACCACGGTGTCGTAAAATCTGGTTCACCCACACCGAGGGAAATAACACCTTCCATTGATTGCGCTAAATCAAAGAAGCGTCTAATACCAGATGGTTTTAACGTCTTAATATGTTCTGCGATAAACCGCTCACTCATGGTGTCACCATCATTCTTGGATCGGGGTCATTGTCTTGATCAAAAATAACCCATCGTGTTTATATTTCTTTAAAATAAAGTGGGTCACGGTTGACATCACCGAATCAAGCGTCGATAATTTATCTGATACAAACCGACTAATCTCCATCATCGACTGAGCTTCGATGGTAATAGATAAATCATAACCGCCACTCATTAAATAGAGAGCCTTTACTTCTTTAAAGCGGTAAATCCGCTCAGCAACTTGATCAAAGCCTTTGCCACGCGTTGGTGTCACCTTCACTTCAATCATCGCTGTGACGAGCTCGGTGTTTAATACTTTTGTCCAATCAATCAATGTTTGGTAACCTAAAATAACAGCTTGGTCTTCGAGTTCTTTTCGTAAAACTTTTACTTCATCTACTGAGATGGCTAGTAAATCCGCTAATAATTCATTAGAATAAGCGGCATTTTTCTCTAATAAACGTAACATTTCAAGTGCTTTTTCAGTCATGTAAAACACCCCTTCACTTCTATTTTCAAATGTAAGCAGCATAAAATAATCTTAATCTTACTATACTTCCTAGGCGAGGTAAATAACTTTTCGATCGATTTATAAAAAAGTTATTTGAAAACTCTTACACTTTATGAGTCTCGGTCATGTTTTGATACATTTGTCTCTGTTTGAGTTTTCTCTTCACTTAACGTATCAATTCTATCTTCTGCCATTTTGCGAAACACCGCACTCAACTGAACTAAGCTAGCGATGGAAAAAAAGTCAGCTAATGACTCTTCTTCTCGAGCTAAGTCCGCTTCCATTGCCTTTTTCATCTCAACGGCATCACGCGCTTGTTTTTTCATTAATGTGACATAGTCATCATATACGTGATTCCGCTTCTTTTCATCTTCGATTGACGGGGAAATGTAAGATAGGACGGTTTCAATGTCTTGAAGTGAGAGTGCCCCTTTTAGTTGATAAATCATTTGAATCAACATAACATGTTCTGTCTGATACTTCTTATTCACAATGGGCGGTAAGAGTTTACTTTTGGCATAGTTATTGATCATGGTCTTCGTTAAAATCTTCTCTTTATCATCACGCGTATGATCGGCATATGTTTTTTCAAATAACTGTCTCACTTGATCCATATATAAATCTAAATCAGGAATCATGTCTCGTTCAATTATGGCTTGATAATCTTTATCTGAAGTCATTTATCGTCATCCTTTTCTTCTGTTCTCTTAGCATCATTATAACGAAACAATCTTATGTAGTAAAGGTTGACAGATTTCAAATAAGGTGTATGATTATACATAGTATTAGAAACTACATAAAGGGGTTATGATATTTATGCACACTTTTTTTCGCGAACCACTCAATAGCTTGACACATCTTTTCGGTATTATTTTAAGCGCAGTGGCTATGATTGTCATGTTAGTTAAAACCGAAACCATGACAGCGACGATCTCGGTCATTATTTTCGGCGTCTCTCTTTTATTACTGTATAGTGCATCAACCATCTACCACGGCATTAAAGCCTCACCTACGGTCATTAGTTGGTTACGTAAAGTCGATCACGCGATGATTTTTGTCTTGATTGCTGGAACGTATACGCCGTTTTGTTTAATCCCGTTGCGTGATTCGATTGGGATTCCGCTACTTATCGCGATTTGGCTATCGCCTTAAGCGGGATTGGCTTTAAACTCATTTGGTTCCATTGTCCAAGGATCATTTCCACTTTTCTCTATATCGGCATGGGGTGGATTATTGTGTTTGTGTTTCAACCATTAGCCGACCATATCGAGACAGCGGGTCTTGTCTATCTCGTTTTAGGCGGGGTCATCTATACATTAGGTGGCGTGATTTATGCGATCAAACCTAAATCCCTTGAGTTTAATCATCTCGGTTTCCATGAGATTTTTCACTTGTTTATCTTAGCTGGGTCACTTTGTCATTTCCTTGCGATAAACTACTACGTCCTTTAAACTAGAATCAAGCTTTAAAAAAGGATGTGTCACCGTCATGGAATCGGTTTGGCTTTTTATCAATCAATATTTACTTATCCCGCTGATCGTTGCGGCCGGGCTTCTCGTGTTAACGCCATTACTTAATCGTTTGATCAGAAAGAAGATACCTGACTCGCACTTTGGTCATTGGCTCAGCATCTATAGTTTTATCATTTTCATCTTGACGTATTATCAAGGGAAGCCATTTTTAACCTACGTTCATTTCATTCGGGAAGTTTGATGTCGACCTCAATTTACTCATCGTCAGCTTCTTTGTGTTAACACTGGCCTATCATTTGTCTAAAGTTTTGACGAAACAATTTTTACCGACAGTCTTCACCCGCTATCAATTAGACGTTGGCATTCAGTATACCTTTAATCGTTTATTTCATTACGTAGTAATGATTATCGCGGTGCTGGTGACAACGTCTATGGTTGGTCTTGATTTAAGTGCTTTGACCGTCTTTGCGGGTGTGTTAGGGGTTGGGATTGGCTTTGGTCTTCAGAACATTACCTCGAATTTTATTTCAGGGATTATTCTCTTATTTGAGCGACCGATTAAAGTCGGTGACCGGGTCATTGTGGAAGAGATTATTGGAGACGTTGAGAAGATCAATATGCGTGCAACGATTATTCGCTCGATAAATAATGAACATATCATCGTGCCTAATTCTTACTTCTTAGAAGAACATGTTGTGAACCGCTCTTATGCGGCACCCGAGATGCGACTCGTCGTACCGATAGGTGTTTCTTATGACAGCGATGTCGACAAAGTAGAAGCCCTTTTGATGTCTGTGGCTGAAGAAGAAAGCAACAAACATGAGACGATTCTGACGACACCAGAACCATTTGTCAATTTCGTTGGTTTTGGTGACTCATCACTTGATTTTGAACTCTTCATTTGGATTCAAGATCCGAAACAGTTTATGCGTATCAAATCGAGTGTGAATTTTAATATTTTCCGTACCTTTAATCAGCATGACATCGAGATTCCATTCCCTCAGCGCGACTTACACGTCAAATCTATTGATCAAAAATTACTCAGTGATCTTAAAGAACACTAACATCATCATAAGCATCAGACAAAAAGACCGTTCCAAGTCCTATATTAAGGGTTTGGATCGGTCTTTTCTTTAATGATGACGTCTCGCAAAATCAACGAAACGAAAACGGTCCGGTCGGTGACGAGATTCGGTATATTGAAACAGTGTGGCATCCTCTAAATACACATAGTTTTTAATGACGACAATGTTATGAAAGCCGTCTAAATCCAGTGACTCACGATCTTCTTCTGTCGGATCCTCGACCGTGATTTCTTTTTTCGCAAAACTTATCGACAAACCGAGCGTGCCTTCTACATGTTGATAGATGGAATCTTTGGCGATGGTTTCGGTTAGTCCTGAAATTTTCTCAGCTAAGAAATAATCTTTATCTAAAATCACTTTTTCTCCGTTAATTTCCCGCGCCCGTATGACCGTTGTCACAAGCGTATCGGTATCGTCATCTGCAATTAATAATTGCTTCTTAATATGACGGGATGGGACATGTGTATCTAAAAATAATACCTCGGTATTGATATCTTCTCCGAGCTTATCACGTAATTCTTTAAAGCTCACTAAACCAGACACTGGAAAATCGAACTTACTCTGCGGCAACACAACCGAGCCCTTCCCGCGCACTTTTTGAATATAGCCATTTTGTGATAACAACGTCAGCGCTTTTCGTACCGTTTCCCTTGACGTTTGATACTGGCCTTTCAGTTCGTTTTCACTTGGTAAATAACTATCCACCGGATGAATGCCATCTTCTATTTGTTCGAGTAAGTCTTGGTAGATTACCAAGTATTTATTTTTCATCATCATCTTCCTTTAGTCACTTAGTTGAGATAGATGACTTTATGTGGTAAACAACCGATTCATAAGGGCGTAAGACACCTGTTTTAGTATCGCCTTGCTGGTCATTCATGTTACTGATTAACACCCGAGCTTCCTTACTTAGAATCCCTTCATGTGTTAGATCATAGGTGACCTCTTGATCGTAGAAATTGTTTAACACGACAAGTTGTTCCTCATCCATTTCTCTCACATAGGCAAAAATATCAGAATCTGACGCTAAAATCAACCGGTATTTTCCATCAGTGATGATAGGCTCAGTTTTTCTTAGCTGAATGAGGCGCTTGTAGTAATAAAAAATAGAGTCTATATCTTTTAAGGCATTTTCTGCATTCACTTCTTTGTAGTTGCGGGCGACGTCAATCCACGGCGTGCCATCAGTAAAGCCTGCGTGTGCTAAACTGTTCCACTGCATCGGCGTTCGAGCGTTATCACGAGATTTTTGTTTTAAGATGTCTAGTACCTCTTCTTTAGATACACCACGCTCTGTCATCATTCGGTACGTGTTGAGTGATTCAACATCACGGTAATCATCGATTGACTCAAAGTTAGGATTCGTCATCCCAAACTCTTCCCCTTGATAAATATACGGGGTCCCTTGCATCATGTGGAGCGTCGTCGCAAGCATTTTTGCACTGCGGTTATGATACTTTCCTTCATCACCAAAACGTGAGACGACACGTGGTTGGTCATGGTTACACCAAAAGAGCGCATTCCAGCCACCACCTTCGTGCATCCCAACTTGCCAGTCGGTCAGAATCGTTTTTAATTGGGCTAAATCAAACGGCGCTTTTGTCCACTTTTCCCCGTTAGGATAATCGACTTTTAAATGGTGAAAACTAAACGTCATAGATAGTTCATTTCGGTCAGGATGGGTATATTTAACACAGTTGTCGATGGACGTTGATGACATCTCACCAACCGTGATGAGATCTTTATCTTTAAAGACCTGTTCATGCATATCTTGTAAATATTGATGAATTTTCGGGCCATCGGTATAAAATTTACGTCCATCTGAGTCATCTTCAGGAAAGGCTTGATTTTTAGAAATTAAATTAATAACGTCCAGTCTAAAACCATCGACACCTTTATCAACCCAGTAAGTCATCATCTCATAGACATGATTTCTCACTTGGTCATTTTCCCAGTTTAGATCAGCTTGAGTAACGTCGAATAAGTGTAAGTAATACTGACCGGTCGCTTCATCATACTGCCACGCATTTCCACCAAACTTTGATTCCCAGTTGGTCGGCTCTTTCCCGTCTTTAGGATCTTTCCAAATATAAAAGTCCCGGTAGGATTGTCTTTACTTTTCTTTGATTCAACAAACCATTTGTGTTCCGTTGACGTATGATTCACAACAATATCAAAGATCACTTTGAGTTCACGCTTATGCGCTTCATCCAGTAAGCGGTCCACGTCTTCCATTGTCCCGTATTCATGGAAAATCGAGTAGTAATCGCGAATGTCATACCCATTATCTTTTTGCGGTGAGTCATAAATTGGTGTTAGCCATAACACATCGACACCAAGTTCTTTTAAATAATCGAGCTTTTCTATGACGCCATCAATATCTCCCGTTCCACTACCGGTTGTATCGTTAAAGCTTTTTGGATAAATTTGATACACAACTGATTTTTTCCACCATGGTTCATGCATGTTATCGACCCCTTTTTCTATTGGTTACTTTGTAGATTGTCTCATTTTTCTTTTTATCTATTCCTAATTTAAATCGCTAACAACCATCCCGAGAAAGTCGGAATGGTTGTGGGTGAGCATTTATTTTCCTAAACGTTCGTACGTTTTCTTACCCATTGGTGACTTCGCTAAGATCATTGTCAGTACAATTGGAACAACAATCGCGATCGCCATCGCAACGAAGAACATGAACCAGTCTGGTGCTTGAATGGATAGGAATCCAGGGATACCTCCGACACCAATAGAGTTTGCCATAACGCCACTTGCGACTGAAACAGTACCTGCAATCGCAGAACCAACCATAGCGGCAAGGAATGGGAAGCCGTATTTTAAGTTAATACCAAACATCGCCGGTTCTGTTACGCCTAAGTAACAAGAAATCGCTGCTGGAATCGATACTTGTTGTTCTTTTTCATCTTTCTTGTGTAAAAGAATAATCGCCACAACGGCTGAACCTTGCGCAATATTTGATAACGCAATCATTGGCCACAGCATCGTTCCATCAAATTGACTCATTAACTGAAGGTCAATGGCATTCGTCATGTGGTGAAGCCCAGTAATCACGAGTGGAGCATAAAGGAAACCAAAGACTGAAGCAAATAACCAACCAAGGCCGGATGTTAAACCGTTATAAACAACAGTAGAAATCCAATCACCAATTGTCCAACCGATTGGTCCAAGAACAACGTGGGCAACAATAACCGCTGGTAATAACGCAAAGAATGGTACAAAAATCATCGAGACTACGTTTGGAATAATCTTACGTAACCAAATCTCTAGATAGGCAAGCACAAAACCGGCTAAAATCGCTGGAATAACTTGCGCTTGATAACCAATCATATCAACCGTCGCAAATCCGAAATCCCATACCGGGATTTCTTCAGCACCTGCTACACCATACGCATTTAAGAGCTGTGGTGAAACGAGCGTGAGACCAAGAACAATCCCAAGAATTTGAGTGGTGCCCATCTTCCGGGTGATCGACCAGACGATACCGACCGGTAAGAAGTGGAAGATCGCTTCTCCTATTAACCAAAGGAAATGATTCGTTCCTGACCAAAATTGTGATAATTCAACGAGCGCTTGGTCACCATTTGGACCAAAGTTTGGAATTTCACCGATAATATTTCTAAAACCTAAAATAAGACCCCCAACAACTAAGGCTGGAATAAGTGGTGTAAAGATTTCCGCGAGGTTAGAGATTAACCGTTGAAGCGGATTCAAATTTTGCTTTGCGGCAACTTTCGCATCATCTTTCGATGTATCATCGACCCCGGCAATCTTCGTAAACTCATTATAAAACTTAGAGACTTCGTTCCCAATAATGATTTGGAATTGTCCGGCATTCGTGAATGTTCCTTTGACAATGTCTAAATCCTCAATGGCTTTCGCATCGGCTTTGTCTGTGTCGTTTAGCACAAAACGCATACGTGTCGCACAGTGTGTCACAACATTGATGTTCTCGCTACCGCCGATCAGTTCTAATAACTCTTTTGACGCTTTTTCGTATTGACCCATTTTTCCTTACCCCTTTCTAATATGAAAGCTAAAATATAAATAATGGCATGTTAACTTGTCTATACAAGATAACTGATGACGCTTACATTGTATCTTGTATAGACAAGTTAGTCAAGGGGGAAGTTAAAAAAATATTAAACATCTGAAGATGGCTATAAATGAACCTACAAAAGTATCCGTCTGGCTGATCAGCAACATTAACGATTTGACTTTCAAACGAACGATGATTCAATAGGATTAAAAAATTAACATAATTTCATGCTATCTAAAAAAGCAAAATAGTACTCACTTTTCCAATCAAGAAAAAACCTCTCTAAACCTTTACAAATCAAAGGATGAGAGAGGTTTGTTTTAAATTAAGTGTTAAACTCAAAATCTTATATAGACAAGTGAATCAAGTCGAAAGTCGAAAAAAGTGACAAAACCATTAAATATTTGCTTGATCAAGCAACCCGTCGTTTTTTCGTGCTTCTTCAATAACGGCTTGATAGTCAGCTTCTGACACTTTAAAATCAACAACCGCTCGTCTCGGGCGATCATCATCAGATTTTTCAAAGCCAATCGCCATACCCGCACTTTTCTCTGATACTTTTACTGGCGGTACACCTGCAGCAGATGATGTTGCCGGTGGCGTTGGCATAACCAGAATTCGACCATCGTCATGTTCGATTTCATCAACGAAAACATCTTGTGTTGAATATTTTGCGAGCGTTGCTTTAAATGCTTCTGCCTCACTCTCATCATGAAAATATACTTGAACGTGTTTACTCATACTACTATCACTCCTTAAAAAGTTTGATAGTAATTGTTTCCCTAACGGGATAAAATCAAACACCTAATTGGATTAAATTCTTGTTAAGCTATAAGCTTCAGCTGACAATCCAGGCTGATTAGCACCTGTAAATTGTTCTAAGGCGAATGCTGCGCATTACATTTGGGTACAAAAAAACACGAACAAAAAGCGTCTACTTTTCATTCGTGTTTTAACTCATCCATTTCGGTGGTGTATTTTTACCGTAACAGACTTCTGCGATTGGATAGTGATGATCAAAATCATCATCTTCTAAGTGATAATGGAAATTAAAGAAATAACCATCTAGTGGTTTATTATCACGTCTCACATGAAACTTAGCCACAATCTTTTCATTTTTTTCATCATAGACATCAAAGATTTTTTCACCATAACCTGGTGTTTTATGTTCAATGAGTGATAATCTAAATGACTGATCAGGATCGTATTTATCTACGATGGCATGCATCACTGTTTCAATTTGTGGTAAAACTTCATAGGTCACTTCGCGTTCAATGGGTTTAATTGTTCGCGGACCGATTTTTTCAAGTGTTCGCTCCATTGCTTGTTCTACGAGCTCTTCTTTTGAGGTAACAATTGAACTAGGATATTGTTCAGGTTCAGTTGGCGTATGGACGATTCGCGATCTATCAAGCGTTTCTTTACTTTCTTCTATGTCTTTATTGTCTACATCAGCATTCACTTCTAAATCAATCGACGGTACATACATACCTAGCGTTAAAGCGGCAACCGTTGCGACAAACAACTTTTTAACCCATAATTTCACGTGCCTTATTCCTCCCTCCATACGTTTTCTGAAAACGTTTACTATCATCATCTTAGCATACTTTTAAACAGGATTCACTAATGAAACAGAACTGTTATAAAAATGATAAGTTTTACACAGTTTTTCTACAGTTTACTTGGCAATATGTAAAAAAACACGTTACCCACATGTGGATAACGTGTTTTGATTACCTTTCTCTCATAAGTTATTCAACTTCATGGGATAACACTGAGGATAACTTAACTTTTCGTGTAACGTTATCCGTTACACACACCCTTAATGTTTATAAGTGGATAACTTTTTAACGTCCGAAACTCAGCGTATGCTTTTTCTTTTTAACAAAAAGAATGACAATCACGAGTAACGCACTGACGATAAAGCTGGTCATACTGACAAGCTCGGAGACACCTTGGTTTTCAATGCCCACACCGATAAGCGCCCAAATGAAGACGAGTGGATAAACGATATCTGACTGGCTATATCGGAACCAAGTTGCTAGAACAAACGCAATAATAAGTAACGCTACTGCCCAAATCTCATCACTTATACCAAAGCCGTTCCAACCGATCTCAGTAAGGTAATAACTGATATTTGCAATCGTTGCGACACTAATCCAACCGAGATACAGTGAAAAGGGTAGCCGATCGAAAGCCTTGTCCTTCACTTGGTTAATCACATTGTACATCCCAATGAGTAAGACAAGTAACAGAACCATAATAATAACCCCGATACCGAAGTAAAAATAATGCCAGGTGATGAGCCAGATTCCATTAAGTAAATTAATCAACCAAAATAGCACGTGCGTATCCTGATACACGGCCCGCTCTCGTTGATCGCTTTTAAATTGTCTAAGTGTCCAAATTACAAGGGCTATATAAATAACACCCCAAATACTAAACACATACCCTGCCGGTGTAAAAAGAACGTCCAATCGATCTGAAATAGCACCTGTATCAATGCCATTAAGGGGTAGCGCGGTCGCAAGACCGTTTAAAACTAAAGCGAATATAAGCGTCAATACATTTATCCAAATTTTTATCATGATGATGCCTCCTTTATTTCTTGATAGCGCGAAAGCGCCCGTTCTCTTGCTGATTTATGATCGACAATCGGATGTGGATAGTCTTCTCCTAAAACAACCCCAAAGCGCTTCAACTCCGCCTCATCTGCTTCAAACGGGCGAAAGAGTGCCTGACCAGAAAGCTGTCTCAGTTCTGGTACGAAACGTTTAATATAGTCGCCATCTGGGTCAAACTTTTCCGCTTGGGTGATTGGGTTAAAAATTCTAAAGTAAGGTGACGCGTCAAAACCAGACCCCATCACCCACTGCCAACCGAGCGCATTGTTTTGCCGGTCGTGGTCAAGTAAAGTATGTTCAAAATAATCAAGACCAACCCGCCAATCCACGAGTAAGTGTTTCACTAAAAATGAGGCGACAACCATTCGAACACGGTTATGCATATAGCCGGTCTCATATAACTCTCGCATACCCGCATCCACCAATGGATAACCCGTTTGACCTTTTTTCCATCGTTCAATTTCTGCCTGATTATTCTCCCAGTTAAATCGGTCAAATTCTTCCCTCATCGCTTTCGTCTCCGCCTCTTTATGTTGATAAAGCTGTTGATAACTAAAATCTCGCCACATCAGTTGTCGAATAAATGCTTCTTTTTCTTTATCGACTCGTGGTCCTACTTCATCATACGCCATCACCGCTTGGTATATGACCCTTGGACTGATAGCACCGACAGATAAATAAACAGAAAGATGAGAGGTGTCCTTACGTGCCGGGCGGTCTCGCCCTTCAGAGTAGCGACTAAGAGCCTGCTCTAAGAATGTATTAAGCTGCTCAATTGCCACATGTTCCCCTGGAGTATAGTGGTTGAGAAGCTTTTTAAACCAAGCAGGTTCTTTAAATGCAATGTCATCAGATTCGATGGATAAGCCAGAAAAAGTGGTTGGCTTTTTAACAGGTTCAATGAGTGGCTTTTGTCTTAGTGCCTTATAAAATGGCGTAAAGACTTTATAATACTCTCCCTTACCCGTTAACACACTCCCTGGTTTAGCTAAGACATCTCCAACAAAACGCTTTGTTTTAATCCCCTTATTTTCAAGCGAATCGATGAGATCATCTTCTCGTTCAATCTCGTCATGTAGATAAGACCGGTTAAAGTATACCGCATCAATATCATACCGATCACACCACGCATTTACTTGTTCAACAACGGAACCCTCTCCTAAAAGAAACGGAACGTCTTCGCGATTCAGCGCCTGCTTAATATCAGCAACGTGTGCCATTGTCCAGTAGTCATGGGCTGACGTGAGTGATTCTTTTTTTATGTATCCACAGACAATCTCCCCATCACGGGCTGCCTCTGCAAGAGCAGGATGGTCAAGCAGACGTAAATCGCGTCTAAATAAGACGAGGATGCGCATAATCAATACCTCCTTTTGCTACTTATTAGGTTTACCCTTTTTTACGGTTTAAAAAACAAAAAAAAGAAGCAACCACAAAGTGGCTACTTCTGATTGTAGAAATCATTTGAGTGTGAAGCTAACTTATGCTTTAACCCAGTTGTCGTTCATCTCAACACCAGCTGCTTTAAACATTGTGTAAACAGGGCAACGAGATTCTACTTTTTCTTGTAATTCTTTAATACGTGTCTCTGATTCAGACGTTGTCACGGTAACGTCAACAGATACTTCTTCGAAGTATGGACGTACACTTGGGTCACCCATGAAACCACGTGGGTCAAATGAACCTGAAATGTTGAATGACAGACCTTGAAGATCGAACGCCATTTCTTTTGCGGCCATATGTGCCGTCACATTTTCACATGAAGCAAGTGAAGCTAAGACGTTTTGCATTGGGTTAGGACCTGAATCTTTTCCACCCATTTGTGCGCCTTCATCTAAGACAATTTCGTGTTTCCCTGTTTTTGCAGTGATTGCTAAACCTTCGTTTTCTGCTCTTACGTTGAATTTCATTTTTTGCATAATGTTAACCATCCTTTTCAAAATTATAATATATTTAAGCCTGAACCGGCTTATTCACAGTATTTCTTTCCTCTTTTTGATCTTTTTTAAACCAACGACTTAAGGCTATTTTACCATACAAAGCAATCCCTTGTTGCTGGACAACAAACGCAATCGTAACAATCAATGCTGCCTCTGCTCCAAATGAGGCAACAGCTAAACCAATCGCAATTGATAAGTTACGTAATACTGTTCCGTTAACCAAGGCAATCCCATCACCACGGTCAAAGAATTTCACCGCGAAGAAAGTACTAATCGCAAAATTGATCACATAAAAAATAATGAGAACGGCTGTTGCAATCACAATCAATTCTAAATTATTGAGAATCATATTTGCTCGTGCACTGACACTCACAAACACAATAAATAACATTGCCCAAATACTCAGAGGACCTAAAGCTGGTTTCACTCGTGTTTTAAACTCTTGCATGGTCATTCTTTTCATTAGAATCTTAAAAGTAATATGTCCAAGAATCATCGGAACAAATACTACCGTAATGATGGTACGGAAGGTTTGAAGAATATCAACTTCCACTAACTGACCAACCATCGCAAGTAAGTACCACGGCGTCAGTAATGATCCCAAGATCAAACCAAAAATCGTTAACTTCACGGCTGCTGGAACATTTCCATTATGCAGCGCTGTCCAAGAAATGGTCATACCACTCGTTGGCAATAACGCTGATAAGGCAAGACCCGCAAACATAATCGGATACTCTCTTAAAACCGTTACCCCTAGTAGGTATGCGACGACTGGTACAATCGCAAAGTTAATGAGCATTGAAAAGACTAAAACCTTTGTCCCTTGGGTTGACGTAAGTTGTTTAAAATTAAAGCCAATCATCGTTGCATAGATCATAATAATTGTTGCGTAAAGAACAACGGGTTGCAAAACGCGCGTATCAACCATCGTACCCACAATAAAAGCAATAACCAAAGTTAACGGGACACTAATCATCAAGTAACGTTGGGGGAATGTGTATAATTTATTCATAATTTCTCTCCTCTCTCACTTACCCCTTGGGGTATGTTTATACTATAAGGGGTACCCGGAAGTTTGTCAAACCTTTTAACAAACTTTTTTCACTTTCAGCGAAAAACCACATAACATCAACACATTCTCATGATACACTCAAAAATTTCGTATCCGTTTTCACCGGTATTTTAGTTACTTTTAGCCTTATAAACTTAATAATAGGACTCTCTCTAATATGTGGTGCCAAGTATAAATGATTCATTAGATAAGTGAAAATGTGTAGATTTTTGAATATGACATACAAAAAAGCAACACCTAATATTCTATGTCGGTGCTGCTTTTCTTATGCATCAAAGGTCTCTTGAGACTATGTCGTCAGTTCAACTTTTGATATTAAAAAATATTTTCAATAAATAAACGAATCACATCGGTACTTGCGACGACTGTTCCAAGTGTTGATCCTAAGTTTGCTAACATAACCACAAGTAAAATACGTGTCACTTTATTTTGCCAGAAACCCTTCACAGTATACACGTCATCACTCAGTGCTTCAAAATCGCTCACCTTCGGTTTTTTTACGTAAGCTTGAACCAATCCACTGACCCAACCTGCAGCCATTAATGGATTAAGCGATGTAATAGGTGCGGCTACAAGCGCGGCTAGAATAGCTAAGGGATGCCCAAAAGCAATCGCTGTCCCAATGGCTGAGAAAAGCCCATTCCAAATGAGCCAACTCATGACTTGATCGGTACCTGCTTCTGGATTCATAATAAATGTCGCGAGTACCATTAAGACAATACCAATCGGAATACCCCAGGCGATTCGTTTAGGCCATTTTGATTTTTTAGGAACTTTATTCAGTTGCTTCAAATCGTGATCTTTCTTAATCTCTTCGGTAATACCGGGCACATGAGCAGCACCTAATACGGCGACGATCTTTTCACCTTTTGCCCGTTTAATTTTTTCTGCTAAGTATTGATCACGTTCATCAATAAGAGGCGTTTTAAGGCGCGGGAAATGTTCGGTAAATTCATCGAGAATCGCCCCAATCGCATCTTGACTCTTCATCTTCTCAAGTTCTTCTTCTGTGATGGACTCATTAGAAAAAATACCGGCCATGACTTGCGTAAGTAACATCAGCTTACCCTTTGTACCAACATTCCCCCAAATACGAGAGAAGGTAATTTGAATATTACGGTCCGCAAGGACAAGTTCTGCGCCAACATCTTCAGCTGACTTAATCCCTTGCATCATCTCTTGACCCGCTTCAATATTAAATTGTTTTGCCATCCGCTTTTGGAAAGATGAGATGGCTAAGTTCATCAGTAAGAGAGTTGCTTTCTTATCTTTTATAACTTTAAAAATGTCCATCTTCTTCCACTTATCACTATCCATCATCGATTGATAGCGTTGTTCATCTAATTCAATACATACCGCATCCGGTTGTTCTCTCTCAATAACTTCTTTTACTTCATCTGCACTTGTTTTAGATACGTGGGCTGTTCCAATTAATATGTATGTTTTACCATCTTGTTCAATTCTAACAACCGTATTCGATTGATTATTTGATTCTATTTCCACTTGTTCAGGCGTTGTTAATTCATCTTTTTCCATATTTAAATCCTACCTTTTTTATTCAGTCTTATCTTTCTAGTATAACTTATCTCATCGTCATATGGCTAAAGAAACCCACTTGAAAATACAAAAAGGTGATAAAACCTTTACTCAATGACATATATACACTTGATTCATTTGTTTACTCGATATTTAAAAAGGACTACGACACCACATCCACCTTTGTTATAATTAATAGATGAAAGTAAAAACATTAGCTCTACGGACATGTTATAAAAAAATGATATTAAAGGAGACCAACCATGACAGAAGAAAATATTTCTACAGACGTTATACTGAGTGCCTTTAAACAGGACCTAGAAGCGAAAAAGTTAACAACTAAAACGATCGATAAGCATATGATTAACGCAGAGAATTTTTATGACTTTATCGAAGATGAGCAGATGGAACCCCCTCACTATTATGATGCATTGATATTGTCCTTTTTAGGCGACTACTATATTAGAAAATACTTATTCAGCTCAAAAAGTGATGTTGGCCCGTATTTAGCGACGTTTAAAAAGTTAGCCGATACACTCAGTAAACGCAATTGGATCTCACCAGAAGAAAATATAGCTATCAAAGACTTGTGTAAAGAGAAAGCGTTTTTTATGCACCGGTTTGATACATATGAAACGACAACCGATTTTCTTGACTGGACGTTTGAAAATGATCCGAATGTTTATCATCAAACAACGACTCATACGATTAATCGTGAAGCATCAAGCGGGCTTGATGTCGACGACTTACTTGTGGCCCCGTTAAAGACCATTGATTTTGACCAACCGCCATTTTTTGATATGTTTAATGTTTTTCTTAAGAATCTTGATCAGAAACAACGTCATAAGGTTACCAATGGCACCCAGCATTTAACGCGTGCCTTTTGGAAAGAGTTTGATGAAACAAATGGGTTAAATCTTTTCACGAAGCCAACCTTAAATCAGCGAGATATTCCTCCCTTCCACCTGTTATATGTATTTGCGGAGGCCGGTGACTTTTTCATTATTGATGGGAATTTCCTTATTCCGACCGATTTCGTCACTGACTATCTGAATGCTGAAATAGAAGCACAAGTGGCTTATGTGATGGAAGTCTTCTGGCATGGTGTTGACTGGCGATTATTAGATGTTGCTAATGGTGAACATCTTCTCGGCTGCCTCCAGGTAGACCAGATTAATTTTGCTGATATACTGAGTGCGTTTCCACCTGGTGAAGCAATCAAAGCGGACCACCCATTGTTTAAACCACTCTTGGACTACACCTCTCATCTACGTCCGACTTTGGATAGCTTCTTTTTAGACGTTTTACCCGCCTTTGAACCATTCGGTTTGGTGAAGCTTGATTATAACAATTACACCCCGGTAAACCCGGTAAGTTTTAAAGAACTATCAGCGATTACGGTTACCCCGCTTGGGCATGTCTTCTTTTCTATTTTCAAAGACATGGCTGATGCGTTCGATGATGATGACGAGAACGACTTTTTCCGTTTGATTCTCGATTCACTATAATAAAAAGGCGCTAAACCATCTGGTTTAGCGCCTTTTCTATTAATTTAAACTTTACTAACCGCGTCTACGTCATACCGATGGTCTAACTTAAACTTAGTCTTTTAGTTTATCCGCCTGTTTCTCCGTCCATTTATATCTTGCGATCCATCCCCAAAGACTTGTTCCTAGCAACACTGCACCAAGCATGACATATAACCAAGTCACTTCACCACGCTCCTTTGGATAATTTTAGAATTACCTATACAAATATATCCCCCTAATACTACAAATCATCTTCGTCTTCACTTTTACTACTTCCGTTTAAACACCCGATGCGTCACAAGCTTCTCAATTTCAACGACAATAAAGACGCCCAAGCCAATCATCACCGGGTAGAACCACTCACCAAGTGAGAGGGGTTGTAATCCAAGCGCTACCTGCATAAATGGGACGTAAGTCACCAGTAGTTGAATGATGATTAATAGAGCTGACACAATAAAAGCCGCTTTATTTTTAAAGAAATCTTTGTTTAAACTAAAGTGTCGCTCATTACGGACATTAAACATATGAAACAGTTGCGCAAAAACAAGCGCATGCAGGGTAATCGTGCTAACATTCTCTTGTCCATATTGTTCAACCCAGCGCGGATAAAGTAATAGAATCGATCCGCCAATTAATAATGATACAAAAACAATACGAAACATATAGTAAGGACTCAGCAACCGCTCCGTTGACTTCCTTGGCGGTTTTTCCATCGTCCCCCGCTCAATTGGTTCAAACGCTAACGCTAAGGCCACCGTTACAGCCGTCACCATATTGACGTACAGAATTTGTACTGCCGAGAGTAGCATCGTAAGCCCTAACAGTAATGCCGCCATCACAAGAAACGCTTCAGCACCGTTGGTCGGCAAAATAAACAGGATCGTTTTCTTTAAGTTATCATACACGCGGCGACCTTCTTTTACCGCATTCACAATCGTTCGGAAGTTATCATCAACAAGCACCATTTCTGATGCTTCTTTGGCAACCTCCGTCCCTTTGATTCCCATGGCGACCCCAATATCAGCTCGCTTCAAGGCAGGCGCATCGTTCACCCCGTCTCCGGTCATCGCACTAATGTCACCGTTTGTCTGCAGGGCTTCGACGAGTTGTAGTTTATTTTTCGGGCTCGTTCGGGCAAAGACATCCACGCGTTTAACAACCTCACACCGCTCGTCATCTGACATGTCATCAAGTTCACGACCTTCTACAACTGCATCACGGTCTGTCAGTTGCATCTGTTTGGCAATCGCAAGGGCAGTATCTTTATGATCTCCAGTAATCATCTTGACCGTTATTCCTGCTTGTTTACATGCTTTAATCGCTTCTATTGCCTCTTCACGTGGTGGGTCAATGATACCGGCAAGACCGAGTAGCGTCAGACCTGTAGAGACATCCTCATGGTCGATGGTTTCTGTTGTCTCACTCACGTCTTTTACTGCCGCCGCAATGACCCGTTCACCTGTTTCGGTCCGGCGCTTCATTTGTTCTTCCCAGTAATTGCGTTCCTCTGACCCTACTTCTAGTCCCGCCATATCAAACACACGGTCAGGTGCTCCTTTTAAATAGATACGCTTCTGACCGTCTTCTTCTACAAGAGCAGCCATATACTTATAAGAAGAGTCAAACGGAATCTTTGACTGCATTGATAATTTCTTAATAGGTTGACTTGCTTTGTCTGCCAAACTCACAAGACAGCCTTCGGTTGGTTCGCCTTGAACAATCCATTGGTTATCTTTTTCAATCACATCCGATTCATTAACGGTTTTGACGGCTGTTAGAAATTGAAATAACCTTGGGTAATCAATCACATTTACTTCTTTGTCATTCAATCGCAACTCACCCACGGGCTCATATCCTGTTCCGGTAACGTCAAACGTTTGATTCGCCGTTACTACCGTCGTTACGGTCATTTCATTCTTCGTTAATGTACCGGTCTTATCTGAACAAATTATCGTCACCGCGCCAAGCGTTTCAACGGAAGGTAACGTGCGCATGATTGCTTTATTGTCGGCCATTGTCTGTACACCTAAGGCCAGAATGATTGAAAGAATGGCTGGCAAGCCTTCCGGAATAGCCGCGACCATTAAGCCAATCACTGATAGTAATAATTCTTGCCAGTCATATTGATGAAACGTCAAGCCGAAAATAAACAGCAAGGTAGCTAAAACGACAATCACGATCGAAATCAGCTTGCCAAAATCATCGGTTTGTTTAAGTAGTGGCGTTTTGATTTCCTCGACGTCTTGCATGGATTGATTAATCTTACCAATCTCAGTATCTTCCCCTGTCGCAACAACTATCCCGCGTCCTGTCCCCTGTGAAATAGAGGTCCCAGAAAAAAGCATGTTGACACGGTCCCCTAATACAGTCTCATCATCCAGTACCATTGTTTCCTTCGTAACAGACGTTGATTCTCCTGTCAGAGACGCTTCTTCTGCTTTTAAATGATCCGCCTCGACTAAACGAAGATCTGCGGGAACTTTATCACCTGCTTTCACTAAGACGACGTCTCCTGGGACAAGGTCCTCTGCTTCTAAATCATGGCGTTTCCCTTCTCGGACAACGGTCGCATGGAGCGACAACATGTTTTTAATGCCGTCCAGCGCTTTTTCTGCTTTTCCTTCTTGAATATAACCGATTAAGGCATTGATCACCGCTACGAGAATGATCACAACCGTATCAATATAGTGTCCCAGAATAAGCGTGACGACCGCAGCCACAAGTAAGATATAAATCAGCACATCGTGAAAATGTTTAATGAATTTCAACCACTCCGGTGTCTTTTCTTGTTCAGGTAGTTTATTCTTACCGTAATAATCACGCTTTTCCGTTACTTCACGTTGAACTAATCCTTCGTCACGATTTGTCTCTAATTGTTTTTCTATCGTATCTATATCTAAACTAAACCATTGCCGACTCATACAACCACCTTCTTTCATTTTTGATAATGTATTCTTTCGCATCAAACATTGATAACTTTCTTATGCTTTAACTACTTCTATTTAATTTTTCCTTATCCACGATGAACTTAAACCCTTTTTCACTACCCAAGCGCTTGTTTCGTCTTTTCCCTTTGATAGCAATTAAAATAAACAGGAACGGTAGCAATTGAATACAAAATTCGCAGGAAACGAGATGATTAATCTGAATTTGAGATTAATTTGATGTTAGATACGTATTGTTTTAGGGTATAGAGAAACGATAGAATGAAAGATGTATCAAGTTCAAAATTATCAGTCAATTTTGTTTTAGAATTAAACAAAGAAAAGTAAAAAACAGAAAATCAATAGGAGGAATTAGTGTATGTCAAAAGATCGCGCATTAAATTATGTTAATGACGTATTCGAAACAGTAAAAAAACGTAACCCAGGAGAATCTGAGTTCCAACAAGCAGTAAAAGAAATTTTAGATTCACTTGTTCCTGTATTTGAACAAGACCCTAAATATATCGACCATTCTATTCTGGAACGGATGATTGAACCAGAGCGCATCATCCAGTTCCGTGTTCCTTGGACAGATGACAATGGGAAAGTTCATGTCAACCGTGGTTTCCGTGTCCAGTTCAATAGCGCGATTGGACCATACAAAGGCGGACTGCGCTTCCACCCATCCGTTAACGCAAGTATTATTAAGTTCTTAGGGTTTGAACAAATTTTCAAAAACTCACTGACAGGTCAACCAATCGGTGGTGGTAAAGGCGGGGCCGACTTCGATCCTAAAGGTAAGTCAGATAACGAGATTATGCGTTTCTGCCAAAGCTTTATGAGTGAGTTATCTAAACATATCGGACCAGACACAGACGTTCCTGCCGGCGATATCGGTGTCGGTGCCCGTGAGATTGGCTTCTTATTCGGTCAATACAAAAAAATGCGTGGCGGTTATGAAGCTGGCGTTTTAACTGGTAAACAAGTTGGCTTTGGCGGTAGTTTAGCACGCACGGAAGCAACTGGTTTCGGTACAGTTTATTTCGCACAAGAAATGTTAAAAGGACAAAACGATTCATTCGACGGAAAAACGGTGGTCGTTTCTGGTTCTGGTAACGTATCAATCTATGCGATGCAAAAAGCAACTGAACTCGGCGCTAAAGTGGTCGCTTGTTCCGATTCAAACGGTTATGTTTATGATAAAGATGGTATTAACTTAGAGACAGTTAAGCGTCTAAAAGAAGTTGAACGTAAACGTATTAAAGAATATGTTAACGAACACCCAAATGCTGAGTACCACGAAGGATTCGAAAATATCTGGAGCGTAAAATGTGATGTAGCACTTCCATGTGCGACACAAAACGAACTCGATGAAACAAGTGCACAAAAACTTGTCGATAATGGTGTAAAAGCTGTCGCAGAAGGCGCCAACATGCCATCAACACTTGAAGCTGTTGACATCTTCCAAAAGAACAATGTTCTCTTTGGACCTGGTAAAGCTGTAAACGCTGGTGGTGTGGCCGTATCTGCCTTAGAAATGGCGCAAAACTCTGCCCGTATCGCGTGGAAGTTTGAAGAAGTGGACGAAAAACTTCATGAGATCATGGTGAACATCTACAAAAACAGCATGGACGCGGCTGAGAAGTACGGTGAAGCTGGTAACCTTGTTGTCGGTGCCAACATTGCTGGATTCTTAAAAGTAGCGGATGCGATGATCGCTCAAGGTGTCATTTAATTTACCCATTCTTTTAACTACCCATAAAGAAACCCCGTGTATGAGATGAATATCTCGCGCACGGGGTCTTCATTTATTTTCATGATCAAGGTAGACATTTGACGACCTTCACCCTTTTACATACTTAAAAACTTTAAACGTTGCCTGACCGCCCGCCATATCTTGACTAAACAAAAACAAGGCAAATCGAGCGCCGGTAAAATGATCCAGCGAAAAGGTAAGTGGCTCTTTAAAACCGATGGGGATAAAGGTATGGCCATCCCGATAGAAAAACTGTACATAGTCAGCCATATTTTCTGTCACCACTTCTGCTTTTAACGTGACCACTGATGAGGCTAGCGGTACGCTTTCTGTTACCACTTCTTTTCCCTCTCTAAACACCACAGACTTAAGAGCGACACCATCGCTTTCACGTTCTAACCCTACATAACGGTATGCCCCTTGAAGAATACCAAGACCACAAACATCCCCTATCGCTAAATCATGACCGATGACCGTTATTTCTCCGATCGATCGAGGAAAAGCCGTTCTTACTGTCAACATATTAGGCGCTGATAAAAAGGTTGTTGGCCCTGTTGATTTGAGCGTAATCTCACCATTATCATGATCATGTTTAATATAATCACATCTCGGCACATGATTAAACTGCCATTGCGGCTTAAAACCAAACGGCGTTGCCCAAACTTCTTTAAAGTCATCATCTGTTACTAGCGGTTGAACCGCTACATTTGATGTTTCAAACGTCGCCGGAATATCTCCCTCTACACCGAATACTGGCCAATCATTTTGAAATGTGACAGGCACAAATATCGGTAAACGTCCAACCGCTCCCATATCTTGAAACAGATACGCATACCACGAACCATCAACTGTATCAACTAGCCCGCCTTGAGCGACGCCTTGGTTCAAATAACCACGGTCATGATTAAAACAGTCTCCTCCTTCGAATGGACCAGTCAATGAAGAAGAACGGAAACACGCCTGGACTCTTCGCCAGGTTGTAGGAAGCGAATGGATTAAAAACAAGTAATAGAAACCGTTAATATATTGCAAATGCGCCCCTTCATAGCCTAAAATCGGATGTTCTTCACTGACTAATACGCGTGACAATCCGTCCGATTTAGGAGCCGTTAACGATTCATTTAATTCAAGTAAATGAATCGTACTATTTCCATAAGCGATATAAGCCCGATTATCCTCAAATAACAAGGACGGATCATGATAGAAACCTTCGACGATTCTTTTCTCCCACGGGCCATTGATTGCTTTACTCACAAAAAGGTAGGTCTTTCTTGTATCATTCGCACTGAATAAGACATAGAAATAGCCTTCATGATAGCGTAACGACGCCGCCCACATACCTTGACCATAAATGGCCTCGCCCCCCATTAACTGTTGGGCGTTTGTCTCATCTAATGTGCTAAAGACGTACGTTTGATGTTCCCAGTCTAGTAGATTTTTCGAGCGTAAAATTTCCGCACCCGGAAAGAAGTGCATCGTGGTCGTAACCATATAATAAGTATCGTTTACGCGAATAACATCTGGGTCCGGGTAATCATAGGGAATCACAGGTTGAGAGACGATTCGCATCACACACTTATCCTTTCCCCAACGTAAACTGTTTGAGCGCCGTGCGTCCTTGACCATTGAAGGTGAAATATAACTTTGTTTGCCATCAGGTAGAGAGATAGGCTGTTGATACGTCGTCCAGACATTCGTAAAATCGATTGGAATTTCTCCGTGGACGTTCCCCTTTGGCGTGGTTCTCACTTCAATCACGCCTTTGCCATACCCTCTCGTCGTAACACTAATGCTATTCACTTCTTGACAGTCAAAATATTTAAAGCCACACGTTGACTTATGTGTAAGGTTTTCCACATACCCTTCTAATTGATCACCATCTTTTCCTGCTTGTGTGATCCGAGGCAGTTGTGGATCTAAATATAAATCACCAGTATAAACGGTGTCTTTTTCACCAAATAAATGACAGGCGATATAAGCTGGATATGTTCCTTCTCCTTTTAACGGCGCAAGATTCGGTCCAGATGAGGTGATTTCGACTTGATCAACCTTCCCGTCTTTAATGTCAATCGGCTCTATGCAACCTTGTCGACTGAAGTTTGATCCGTTCGTATGACGGTGATAAAAGATAAACCACTGATTATTGATTTCAACCATACTGCCATGATTATTCCCACCATAATACATTGGGGTGTCTTTCGGCTTATACGTTTCAATCCCGAGATCATTATTACTGACAATCACCCCTTGATATGTAAAACCTTCCGTTGGCGAGATGCTTGTCGCATAACAAAGTTCGTGAAAAACAATCGATGAATAAATAAAGTAATAGGTCTTGCCAATTTTCCGCATGGACGGTGCTTCAAAAAATTCATGCCCCTTAAAACTAGACCCATCACTATAGGGTTCACTCGGTGAGATAATCTGTGGTTCGGTTTCAATCGTCACCATATCTTCTCTGAGCACCGTGACCATCGCACCGAGTCTTGATTGATCACCGACAGGACAAAAACCGGTGTACAGATAAGTCTTATTACCTTCTGTTAACACACCTGGATCAAATTGGGGTTGGTCACCTTCCCTTTCACCTAAACGATTATCTGATTGGTCTTTAACATACCCATAAAAGTCAAACGGACCTACAGGCGTATTTGCAACAGCAACTGAGACGATTGACACTTTGTCTAACACGTAATAGAGATAGTATCTCCCATCGGGACCAACGGTCACATCAGGTGCATATAGACACATCGCGCCATCCGGGTTCAGTGGATCCTGTTCTTTTTTATAAATCACGCCTTCATATCGCCAATCAGCTAAATCATCGACAGGTGCTGAATAACAAACATAATCATTCAAACAATAGACGTGGCCGTTAAACTGATCATGTGAACCGTAGATATACACACGGTCACCAAACACATACGGTTCCGCATCAGGAATGTATTCCCACGATGGTAAATATGGATTCATTGCTTGTTTCACGTTACTTCTCCTCTTTTCTTCCTTCTTTTATCAACAAAACATCCTATTAGATTCAGTTTATCAAACATCGCGACTGAAAGATTAAACAATCTATTGAAAAAAACATAGAGAATAGGAGAAAGATTTTGTTTCTAACACAAAAAATATTTTTAATTCACATTAACTTTATCGGAATTATGTGTTATACTGTTTTTAACACAATGAACGGAGTGATATGAATGAAACGTATTCCTATTATTGATATCCGCAGTTTTGTTTTATTATTAATATTAGTACTCATCATTAGTTTTGTTCGCCTATATAGTTAAGATTTATCACGACATGACAACAAGTCTGTCTTTTAAACCTTATCTCTGATGACTTTTCTATTAATGAAGACGTAAAAACCAGAAAATTCATTAAACAAAAGAGCTCACAGTCTATCTAAATAAACATTCTTTACTTAAAAGCACCCGTCCAACAGATGTCTGGTGCTTTTTTCTGTCTCTTTTTGTTAGAACAAAAAGAGACGACGGATCACTTATCAGTGCGCCGTCGTTTAAAAAGGTCTATTTAACTTGTTTAATCACCCGATACCCATAACCTTGAAGGATGTCATCCTCATTAGAAGTAAGTATCACGTCTCCTTCATAATCAGATACATGGATAGCTTCCGCTGTTGGATTGATGATGAAAATTAATCGTTCATCGGTTGTTTCTTTTTGATAGATCAAACACTCATCGGTTGTGTCGATAAAACTAAACGTCGCCTCATTCGAAAAGCCCACTTCTGTTTTTCTTAGATGAATCAGCGTTTGAATAAAGGTACGTAAATCTAAGTCTTGTCTTGTTTCATCCCAAATCATGCAACCGCGGCTTTCCGGTTCTTCACCGCCGACCATACCGATCTCATCTCCGTAATAAATACAAGGTGAGCCTGGGTAAGAGAATTGGAACAAGTACAACAGTTTCGCTTTATCCTCAGAGCCACCTGTTTGAGTAATTAAGCGCGCGGTATCATGGCTTGCTAGAATATTAAAGAGATGCTCTGTCACGTGTTGTGGATACATGTGTAACAGATGAACAATACGGTCTTTAAAGGTTTGTTGGTCAATCGATTGTTCTTCAATATAACGTACCAAACTATCCACAAGTGGATAGTTCATGACGGCATCAAACTCATCACCACGTAACCACCGCATGGAATCATGCCATGCTTCACCGACAATATAGATATCTTCTTTGACGCTCTTCACAGCTTCTCTAAATTTACGCCAGAAGCGATGATCTACTTCATTGGCTACATCTAAACGCCAACCATCAATACCAAATGCTTCAATCCAATATTTACTCACACCGAGTAAATAATCTTGAACATCTTTATTTTGTGTATGTAACTTTGGCATACGACTAACGAAACCAAAGGCTTCATAATTAGGCTTCGGTTCTGTTTGAATCGGAAAATCATGAATATGGAACCAATCTTTAAAGCGTGATTGTTGCCCATTTTTTAATACATCCTGAAATGGCTCAAATTCATAACCACTATGATTAAATACCGCATCTAACATGACCCGAATGCCACGACTGTGGCATGCTTCGACTAGACGTTTAAATGTCTTTTTATCACCAAAGTGTGGATCAATCTCATAATAATCAACCGTATCATACTTATGGTTACTCGGTGATTTAAAGATTGGGGTAAAGTAAATACCTGTGATTCCTAAATCTTCTAAATAATCGAGTCCATCGATAACACCTTGTAAGTCCCCGCCATAAAAACTCTTTGGTGTGACGACACCTTCTTCCCAACCAGCGGCATCACTTGGCGAAATACTCGGATCACCATTTCTAAAGCGTTCAGGGAAGATTTGATACCAGACGGTATCTTTTACCCAATCCGGTGCATGATATTCATCACTTGGATGAAAATATGGAAAACAGAAATAATCGCCAATTTCTTTCGACGGTTCTGTGAAAATCCCACGTTCAAGATAAAACACCTCTTCACCGTCATAAGCGGTAATTTTGAAGCCGTAACGCATCCGGTTGTTCGGTGGTTCGACTTTTGCTTTGTAGTAATCCACCGTTGTTGTTTCACCTGTTCGTTCAACTGGCACTACCGTATAATTCCATTTTTTATCTTCAAAGTCATACGGATCGCCGTAAATAAGTTCAACTTTCTCGGCATCCTTGTGCTTTGTTTGAAGGACAAGATGAATCGTTTGATCGTCATATCCGTAAGCGTATTCATTTATTGCTCGGTGAAAAATCATTGCTTTTTCCATTCTACTCTTTCTCTCCTTTTTTACATTTGAGCAAGCGGTTGCATTTTTATGTTTACTTACCCTTGTTTTTTGTTGTTTATTAACTCTATATACGCTTCTAAATATAAACGCTTACATTCATATGGTCAAGCCTTTAAAGAAAATCAATTAAATTAAATAAGCTATTTAAATCTCAAGTAAAATCATATATAATTAAAGTACGCGCTTTCACTTTTTTCATCAACCGTTTGCATGCGTGATTTCACAGATGTTTTCTGTGAAATTTATTTTCCATAAAAAAGGAAACGGATACATCCGTAACCATTTATAACATGAATTTTTTAAGGAGGCACAAACCTATGGCGGTAACCATTAAAGATGTTGCCAAAAAGGCAGGGGTGGCGCCGTCTACGGTCTCACGCGTGATCGCAGATAGCCCGCGCATCAGTACTGAGACAAAAAAACGCGTGAGAAAAGCCATGAAAGAATTAGGCTATCATCCGAACGTTAACGCACGAAACCTAGCGGTCCGTTCATCAAAGGCCATCGGCGTTATTATGCCTTCATCGGCAGAAACAGCTCTTCAAAACCCGTTCTTCCCTGAAGTTTTACGTGGGGTTGGTACCGTTGCCCATGACACGGAGTATTCTTTATACGTTTCAACAGGGGGAAATGACCAACAGCTGTATGAAGAAGTGAAACGTATGGTCTACGGCCACCGTGTTGACGGCATTATTTTGCTTTATTCACGGATGAACGATGCGATTATGGACTTCTTAGTAGAAGAAAAGTTCCCTTTTGTTGTTGTTGGTAAACCTTACGAAAATGAAGCCAGTATTACTTATGTCGATAACGATAACGTGAGCGCAAGTAAAGAATTAACGAAACACTTAATTGATTTTGGCCATCACGATATTGCCTTTATCGGGGGGGACGACAGATCTTGTCGTGACGTCCGACCGATTTGAGGGCTATAAACAAGCGTTAATTGAATCAGGTATCAAGGTGAGAGAAGACTACGTTATTAATGATGAATTCAACCGATCTAGCGGTAAAAAAGCCGTTGAGAAGTTGTTAAAGTTAAAAAAACCACCAACAGCCATGGTGATTACGGATGATATGATGAGTCTTGGTGTGATTAATATGTTAGAAGAGTTTGGACTCGATTGTCCTGATGACGTTTCCATCACAAGTTTCAACAACTTGTATTTATCAGAAATTACTAGACCACCCCTCACCACCGTTGATATTCAAATTTATAAACTGGGCATCCAAGGCGCCAAATGTTTAATTGAACAACTACAAACAAAAGATGAGCCAGCTAAACGGGTGATTGTTCCTTATGCGATTAAGTACCGTTCATCTACTAAACGTTTTGAACCTTAAATAGCTTTTAATCATAGACAAACCCAGCGATATTTTATCGCTGGGTTTGTCTATTTCATTTAATGTAGTCTCTCATTCAGACAGCGCTTGAACCTCTGCTTCAGATAATGCTCCAGCAAATATTTTTACCTCATCAATTAAACCGTTAAATGGCGTATCCCAGTGGTTAACACCAAGCGCAAAATAGCTCGAGGCATCAAAGTAGTGCGGTAAGCCTTCGCCACTAAAAACTTGTTCATCATTGATGTAAAACTGTAAACGACCATTATCTACAACAACAACCAAATGACTCCACGCGTTTTCTTCGATTCGCTCACTTGCTGAACCATCAAACCACGACGTACTACCTGACCAAACCATTGTCTGTTCTGTATGCCCATATGGAACGACACTAAGCCATTCATCTGGACTTTTCGCACCGAAGAACACTGTTGTATGTTGGGTGAACGTCATCGGCTTAACGAAAAGACTGACGGTGTAGCTTGATGTATCAAGTAGACCTTCTGCGAATCTTAATCCACTACTTCCGTCAAGCAACACAGCTTCACCATCCACACCAGCTTCAAATGTTACCCCTTGCCCTTCGGTATCAATCTTTTCCCCCGTTGGTGTTAACTCGGGATGTTGCCCTGTTTCATCTGAGAGATTACCGTCAAAAGCATAGTGACTAATAAGAGCAGCCTCTCTTTGACCAACAACGGTCAGTTGAAACACTTCCTCCTTGGTTGTATCCCCTTTTGTTACTGTTACAGTAAGGTCGACGTCCACATCTTCTCCAGCTTGAGGCGTCACTTTACCGTCTGAAGTTAAAACAGCTTCATTACTGGAAACGTACGTAATGGTTGTCTCACCAGCCTCACTCGTTTTTAAGTCAAGATCGGCTGTCACCTCTCTTGGAATAGCTAAACCACTAAGAACATCATCGACTATTTCTGCTTCCGTTCGCGTTTCTTCAATGGTTTGGACGCCCCACACAGAGACACCTTGGTCTGAGAGAGCGGTGAAGCTTAACACCCCTTGTTTATTCAACTCATCCCACACTTCAACAAATACACCTTCATAGGTGATATCATTAATGGTAAGAGTAGCATAATACCCCTCTTGTTTCCATGTACCTTCAGTCGCCCCACTTATTGTCCCATCGTCATTGAGGGTAATTTTAACACTCTCTTTCACATCGCTTGAACCATCTTTGCCATGATTAATAAATTTATAAGTGCCCGTAATATCACTTGTCGTTAAGTCATCCGTCAACGTTTCACCCGCATAACGTTTTGGTGCGACGACGCCCCAACCGTCTTTGTTCATAAACATCTGATGAACGCGCACTTGGAAGCTTTCTCCCTGATTCGGGAAACGCGTATGGAAAACGAGGAATTGTTGATTCGTATCTGGTCCGTGTACACCGAATTATGTCCCGGCGACATATAGCCTTGTCCTGGTCCAAAGCCTGGTTCGTGATCATCGCGTAAAAATAAAAAGTTCCCCATTAATCTATTTCCAAACTGTGTATTTGATTGATTCGGCGGTAACACTGCCGGTTGTCCTGCCGCATCAACATAAGGACCCGTCGGATTTTCTGATCTGAATTGACGCATATGGTAACCACCATCTGCCCCCAACCAACCATAAGTGACATGTAGGTAATAGTAACCTGTTGCTTCATTATACTCAACATAAGGGCCTTCACCTGACTCAAAATGCCCCCCAGAAATTTTCGTCCCAAAATATCGATCAATCATTCGACCATCTTCTGTTAGACTATCTTCTTTCGGATAAATCACTTCACCTGTTTCCTTATCTAATTCAAGTAAATAAATGCCCCCTGACCAAGACCCGTAGACCATGTAGAGCTTACCTTCGGTATCATAAAAAAGGTTCGCATCAATCGCATTTGGGTAATGACGGTTGTTGAAACTACCATCCGCGTTAAACCACGCATCATTCACTTCACTTACTTTTCCTTCTTCAATCAACTCATCGATATGCGTGTTTTCCCATTGTTTATTTACCTCACTCTTATCATCATACTTTCAGTTGCCGTGAATCCTGAATAGACAAGCGTATCAACATACTCATAAGGCCCTTCAATATCTTTTGATACCGCAAAACCAATCGCCGATCGAATATATGTTGAAGAGGCACTGTAATGCATCATATAGGCCCCCTTTGTACCATCTTCATTCAGATAATGTTCATTCCAAAAGATATCTGGTGCCCACACCGCAAAACCACCAGAAGAATCTGCATCATCTTCACCAGCCCATCGGAATGATTCTTTTAAGTTCTCAGATAAATCACCATATAAGACATTGTCAGGTGTCGTATACCCATTTGTGAACCGTTCCCAACTTAATAAGTCCTGTGACTTGGCCGCTTCAATATGGGTACCAAAAACGTAATACTGATCGTCTACTTTAATAATCGACGGATCATGTACGGACACATCTTGATATGTCGGTTCTGTTAATGTCGATGTAAATAGCGGCGCGTCACTTATACCTTCTTCATCCACACCACTATTTACTTCTTCTGTACCTTCATCTTGGTTGACACTTTGGTATATGATAACAGTTGTGATGACAACCAATGCCACCACAATACCTAACCATCCTTTTTTACTCATCACGCCACTCCCTCTCATAAACTTGTACTTACATTTTATAAAGCGTTTTCATTTTTGTCAATGTTTAAACGTACAAGTTTATGAAATAACCTTCAACTTTATCCAATAGATAGCTGTTCACCTACAGATACAAAAAAAGCAATAGAAAAAGATGATCAACTCGACCTGAGCTGATCATCTTTTCCCTTTCTTTATATGACTACCTGTTATTGATTGTTTTGATCAAAATCTTTAATAAAATCAACAAGTGCTTGTACACCTTCCATTGGCATGGCGTTATAGATACTTGCCCGCATGCCGCCAACAGAACGGTGACCTTTTAATGTCACAAGTCCGCGCTCTCCAGCTTCTTTAATGAATTTCGCTTCAAGTTCTGCATCACCTGTTTTAGAGATAAACGGGACGTTCATCCAAGAGCGGTCGCGATCTTTAATTGTTGCTTCAAATAACACAGAGTTATCAATCGTTTCATATAGAAGATTTGCCTTTTTCTCATTTAACTCAGCCATCTTAGCTAATCCACCGATATCATCTTTGATCCAATCAAAGACAAGTTTCGCCATGTAGATTGGGAATGTTGGTGGTGTATTATAGACAGAGTTTGCTTTTTGATGTACGGCATAATCTAACATCGTTGGCACATTCTCAGGCGCACGACCAATCAGGTCGTTGCGTGCAATAACAACAGTCATACCCGCTGGACCAATATTTTTCTGCGCACCAGCGTAAATTAAACCGTAATCTGTCACATCAATCAATTCTGATAGAATATTTGATGACATATCGGCAACAATCGGAATATCACCTGTATCAGGTAATTCATAGAAACACGTACCTTCGATTGTATTATTCGTTGTAATATGAACATAATCCGCTTCAGGATCAATCATGTCACGAGTGACTTTCGGAATATGAGAAAGGTCCGCGCCGTGTGAATTAGCAATCACACGCGGTGTACCATATTTCTTCGCTTCTTCATAGGCTTTTTGTGACCATGTACCGGTAATAACATAGTCGGCTTTCTTGTTTTTAATCATCAAGTTCATTGGCACCATCGCAAATTGCGTTGACGCTCCCCCTTGAAGGAACAAGACAGTATAATTATCAGGAATATTCATTAACTCACGTAATGTTTTTTCTGCATCTTGGATAATATCCATAAATAATTTGGAACGGTGACTCATTTCCATTACTGACATGCCAGAGCCTTTATAATTGGATAACTCTGCCTCTGCTTTTTTTAGTACACTTTTCGGTAATGTCGATGGTCCTGCTGAAAAGTTATAAACTGGATTCATAAATTTAACCACACCTATTCTTTTAGTTTTTTTACCATCTTTCTTTATTTAAAATAAGGTCCCCCTTATTTCTCCACGTGACATAAAACGAAGCTCAGTTTTTATGCGAGTCTACTCGACCCATTATATCAAAAATCCCTCTCTCATTCAAGTGAATATTCTCAAAATTAGCACAATTGAAAGCTATGAAACTTTTTCACGTACCCTTTTTATGTTAGAATAGATAAAGATAAAATGCAAATAACCGACACAGAGAAGAAAGAGGCGACCACGATGACACAACAGGTAACGACCGTCATTTTCGATGTTGACGACACGTTATATGATCAACACTTCCCTTTTAAACAAGCATTACTTGATAGCTTCACTTACCCACTTAAAGAAGCAGATATTGAATCGTTGTATCTATTAAGCCGAAAATATAGCGATGATGTATTTGAAGAAGAACAAAGAGGAGAAATCACGACAGAAGACTTGCAAGTTTACCGCATCACTGCGTCAATGAGAGACTTAGGCTATGAGATTTCAAAACAAGAGGCCCTTTTGTTTCAAGATACTTACATCGCCTACCAAAATAAAATCACGCTCATACCCGAAGTAAGAGCGTTACTTGATTATTTAGCAGCGAAAGACGTAACATTGGCTATTCTTACAAATGGGAATGCCAATCACCAACAGATGAAAATCAACCAACTCGGCATGAATCAGTGGGTGAAGCCGACTCACCAATTCATTTCAGGCGCACTGCCATTTCAAAAACCAGATAAACGGGTATTTGACCATATCGTCAATACACTGAACCTGAATAAAGACACCACTTTTTATGTTGGGGATGCTTATGTAAATGATGTGTTAGGGGCTAAGGGCGCTGGACTTTCGGTCGTTTGGTTCAATCATCGTCTCCGCGAACCTGAAGGAGAGATACGACCAGATTATACAGCCACAACTGCTAAAGACTTATTAGCATTCTTTAAAAGTCAACTTGGCAGTAAGGACCGATGACTCACCATTACTTCTACTTTAATAGACGTGTAACTACTCTTTAACACACCGAAACTTCCATAAAAACACCGTTAATCAAAATGAAACATCTTTGATTTAACGGTGTTTTTTATCGAGCATGAGTCGCTATGACGTCATCCTTTCTCTCAAATGTCCATGGGTATTTTAAGTTCAACTTAGTCTAGTGATCAGTTGACAACAGACTCATTAAATGCAAATCTAAAAACTCACCATTGAAAATCCTAGACTCTCGCATAACACCCTCTTCTACAAACCCTGCCTTTTGATACATCTTGTATGCGCCTTGATTATTACTAAGCACATAAAGCGATAACCGGTGAAAACCCCGTTCTTGAAAAACGTAACGTTTCATCTCTTCCATAAGAAGACGTCCGTACCCTTTACCACGACTGGATTTACGGATAAAGATACGATTTAAAAAGGCTGATTGATTCACCTCATCAATCTCCGCCACTTGAATATGACCAATCTTTTCTCCGGTTTGTTCTTCAATTACTGTATATAACTCGACCGGTAACGCTTGTTGTTTTGCCTTTTCAACATACACCGCTAGCTGTGCTTTTGTGACCGGGAGTGTAAATGTACGTCCCATAAAACTAAACAAATCCTTCTCTGTTGCCTCTTGTTGCCAATCAATAAACGCCTGATAATCAGTCTCATCAAACACTTTTAATCCAATCATCTCGCTCGCTCCTTTATATCTGTTTCATTTTTCACTTCTATTAGTGTAGCATAATTTATTCACACATTATCAACCACATGCCTTAACATGGCGCCATGGCATTTCAAGTAGGAAAAGACTTAACCGAAGCATCAAATGTAGATATTCAGTCCATATTGAAACAATTGATTTCAACAAGAATACAAAAAAGTGATGAGCAACCATATAGGCATAATCATCACTTTTTTCGTATCGTTTTATATTATTTTACAAATGAACACATACCCTTAGCCCATACATCCACTCCTTGATGTAAACCACCTGGATAAAAGACAACGTCTTTTTCTTCACCAGGTAATAAGTCAAAAAAGTTCTCAGAAAAATGTCCTTCGACAGAAGCTTCTAAACAAACGGCTTTTTGAAATACCTCTGATGTTACCCGGTAAACATAAGGTGAAACTTGTTCCACCTCGATTGGCGCAAGTGTTATAGCTAAGTCTTTGGCACTGACGAAATAGTAGCGATTGCTGATGACTTCTTTTATTTCGTTTGACTTAAACTCAACAAGGAAGACAACGTCAGATAGCGTCATACCTTTAAGTAAGGTTGCCTTTTTGTATACGGTAAGCGCTGTGCTTGTCTGTTGATGTAACGTGACGGTTGTCACATCTTCCAAAAGCATTTCACCTGCGAGCGACTGAAGCGAGACGACAAGCTCACCCTTTAATGCTTGTTGGTCATTCACACCATGAACGATCACATCATCTTCCGTTTCACCTGCCACCAACAATTGTGGTTTAAAACTTTCTTTTACTTGATAATGGCTAGCTTTATAGCGGCCATAGTAATCCATACTTGACCATGAAGCTACAGGCCAACAGTCATTGAGTTGCCAGTAGAGCGTACCCATACAGTAAGGCATCGCCTTTCGGTGCGCTTCAATCGCTTGTTTCATCGCTTCTTGTTGGAGCACTTGACTCATATATAAGAAGCTTTCAAAATCTTTTGGTTCTGGTAAAACTTCTTTCATATACGTCTCAATCAAATGATTGCCGTCTCCGTTCTTTTGGTGATGCAACATCGGAATCGAATCAATCCGGTAATCTTTTTCGGTCATAAACGTATCTACGGTACGTTTTTCAGGGAAAGACTGAAAACCATATTCGCTCATAAAGCGCCCAACATTTTCACCATATGCATGAAACGGCTGTTTCCCATGCCACACGTCCCAGTAATGCACATCTCCCGCTTCTTTAACTCCGAGCGCGTGGCGTGAAGCATCATTTACTTCATAAGCGAGCGGGGAACTCGACCAATAATCAACATCTGTTCGTTCAGCAACGACGTTTTTCAATACATCATGGAAGATTATTTGATAATCTGCCCATATCTTTTCTCTTAACTCATGACTAAACGGTTTTTTCCAACCCCAGCCACCCTCTTCTTCGTAATGCGCCCACGCCGCATCCATCTCATTATTCCCGCACCACAGTGCAATGGACGGGTGATGTCTGAGACGGGTGACTTGATCAATCGCTTCTTGTTTCACGTTCGCTAGAAACGCGTCATCACCTGGATACATACTACAAGCAAACATAAAGTCTTGCCAGACAAGAATACCTTTTTCATCACATAACTCATAAAAGATATCCCTTTCGTAAATACCCCGCCCCATACACGTAACATATTCATACCAGTAAATAACGCTGCCTGAATTTCCTTTTGATAGCGCTCATCTGTAACTTCACTAACAAAACTATCATTTGGAATATGGTTCGCACCTTTAATAAACAAGCGCTCGCCATTAAGTTCAAGATAAAAGGTTTGACCATTCGCATCATCTTCTGTCACGAGTCTTACTTTTCTGAGACCTGTTTTCATTTGTTTATGCGCGATTAAATTTTTCTCATTGCGCACAGTTAAAGTGAACGTGTACAAATACGGTTCACCTAAGTCATGCGTATACCACCTTTTCGGTTGCTTAATTGAAACAGGTAAATGAACGGTTTGAGTTCCTTTTGTTAAGTTAAAAGTCTCTTCATACCGGAACGACTCCGCGTGTAAACTAAGGGTGTAAAGGCCGGCTTTTTCAACTACCATTGTTACTTCTGCTTGGCCTGTTGCTATATCTTTTTCAACGGTATCCATTTGAAGATAGAGATCACGAACATCCAATGCCTCATAGACAGTCAGTTCGACTGGTTTATATATACCTGAGGTGACAAACCTTGGACCCCAGTCCCAACCATAGTGAAACGGCGCTTTTCGGGCAAAGACACTCAGTTTTTTATCTCCTAACCCACCCATCTCACTGTCATCATTCGCAGCCGGCAACTGATACCCAAGTGCTTCAAGCTTCGGTAAATCTGTCTTAATTGGTGATTGGAAGATAATCATCAGTGTATTCTTTCCTACCGTGACGTATTCATTCAGTTCAAGCTGATACACCCGGAACATGTTGGCCGTTTTTTTAACGAGGACACCGTTTACATAAATATCTGCATATGTGTCCAAACCATGAAAAGTAAAGGTCATGATTTTCTCTAACCTATCATCGGAGACATCAAAAGTCGTTTCATAGCACCAATCGACTTGATCTATCCACTGCAAAGCCTTTTCATTATCTTCATAAAATGGATCGTCAATCAAACCATTCTTTAGTAAATCAGTATGAACACAACCCGGCACAAAGGCTCGGTGCCACTGTTCTTTGCCATACTGTTTAAAATGCCAATCTGATACTATCATCTTTTCCATCGTTTCACTCCTCTGATTCCATCTTTTATTATTAGCTAAACAAAGTTAAATTATATGAATAATATATCGATAAATAACACTAGCAAACACCGATTGACTATGTTAAAATATTTTATAAAGTAACTTATCGATAACTTTAAAATAACTTTATGAGGTGATTATATGACAATTCACGTGAATGATGCAACTCTTTCGTTTCATTTAACCAATAATGATGTTAGCTATATTTTTAGGGTGCTTGAGAAAAGCGCGCAACTCGAACATCTTTATTACGGCGAAGCGGTACATCACCGCTCAGATTTCAGCCATTTAATTGAACGCGAGGTTCGCCCATCAACGAACCGTTTCACAGGTGACCATACATCATCATTTGAACATATCAAACAAGAATACCCCAGTTACGGAACAACGGACTTCCGTTATCCCGCTTTTACGATTGAACAACCGAACGGGTCATACATCACCGATTTTCGTTATGATAGTTATAGAATCATAAAAGGCAAGCCCACCCTATCAGGTCTTCCACATACCTACGTCGAAAGAGAGGATGAAGCAGAGACACTGATCATTACGTTAGTTGATGACGTGATTGATGTGACGTTAGAACTGTCATATACGATTTATACTGACCGTGCGGTGATCACGCGTCACAGTCATTTCATCAACAACAGCATCGCCACCTATACACTCTCTGAGGCACAGTCGTTGAGCATAGACTTTCCGGATGACAATTTTGAGATGGTTCAATTAAATGGCGCCTGGGCACGAGAGGCACACGTGGGTGTTTCTCCTCTTAAAAAAGGTGTGCAGTCCGTTTCAAGTAATCGCGGGGCATCTGGACATGTCCATAATCCATTTATCGCTTTAAAACGTCCACACACGACGGAACAAACCGGGGAAGTGTATGGATTTAGCCTTGTCTATAGTGGCAACTTTAGAGCACAAGTAGAAGTGGATACATACGACGTGAGTCGTGTCTCACTGGGGATTAATCCGTTTCACTTCGCTTGGCAACTCACCCCTGGTGATAGCTTCACAACGCCTGAGGCCGTGATGGTTTATTCACAAGCAGGTTTATCAGGTATGAGTCAAACATTCCACGACCTTTATCGAAAGCGTCTAGCGCGCGGTTATTGGCGTGATAAAACACGTCCTATCTTAATTAACAACTGGGAAGCGACTTACTTTGATTTTGACGAAGACAAATTTTAACGATTGCGAAATCAGCCAAAGACTTAGGGATTGAACTGTTCGTTTTAGATGACGGTTGGTTCGGTAAACGTAATGATGACGCCACTTCGCTTGGTGATTGGTTTGTCGACCACGATAAGCTACCGAATGGCATTAGTGCCTTATCAAAGAAAGTCACTGAGCTTGGAATGCGTTTTGGTTTATGGTTTGAACCTGAAATGATTTCTCATGGAACTAAGTTATATGAAGATCATCCTGACTGGCTACTAGAAGCTCCAGACCGTTCACCATCACACGGACGAAACCAATACGTCCTAGATTTTTCTCGTGACGAGGTCATTGAACATATTTATCAATTAATGACAGCGGTTATTGACGATAGCGAGATCAGTTATATTAAGTGGGATATGAACCGGAACATCACGGAAGCCTATTCACGCACATTACAACCGCAGGCACAAGGCGAAGCCTTTCACCGGTACATTCTCGGGGTATATAAATTATACGAAAAGCTGACCACTCGATATCCTGAGATTTTATTCGAATCATGCGCCGGTGGTGGTGGTCGCTTTGATCCAGGCTTACTTTATTACGCACCCCAAACATGGACGAGCGATGATACCGATGCGGTAGAACGACTGAAAATCCAGTACGGGACATCAATGGTGTACCCATTATCTGCGATTGGTTCACACGTGTCACAAATTCCTAACCATCAAGTCGGAAGAAGCACACCGCTTCAAACACGAGCGGAGGTAGCCTATTTCGGCACGTTTGGTTATGAGTTAGATGTCACGGAATTAACAGCCGCCGAAAAAGAGACTGTGAAAAAACAAGTCACTTTCTTTAAACTCTATCGCGAACTTATCAGTCATGGGACGTTCCACCGACTGCTTAGTCCGTTTGAATCAAATGAAACGGCTTGGATGGTCGTCAGTCATGACCAGTCAGAGGCGTTAGTTGGGTACTATAAAGTACTCGCTAAACCAAACGAAGGCTATAAGCGGATTAAGTTAACCGGTCTTGATAAAGACTGCTTGTATCACGTGGCACCGTTAAATAAAGAATACTACGGATCAGAACTGATGGCTTATGGCATTATTCTTGCGGATGACTTCACCGACCGCGCCAATGAGTATTGGGGCCGCGAACACCCTGGTGACTATCAATCACACATTTTTACACTAACAAAAAAATAGCTTATTCCCTTTTAACATACATGACCGGTAACCCCACCGGTCAAAAGAATTTAAACTTCAACAGAAAGAGGCAGACATCAATCGGATGGCTGCCTCTTTCACTTTGTTCATTATTTGTTTAATTATGGTTCACCCTAATCATACCACACGTCATATGTCAATTCTTTTTATAAACAGCTCTTTACATTAAAGGGCTTTAAAGAACTGAAATGCTTCATCGGCGTGATGCGGGATAAACTCATGACCATGTTCCGGATATAAGTGATGCGTCTTTTTCGTTTGCAAGTGGTTAAAGACCGCAAACTGTGTCGATGGCGGACAAATATTGTCTCGCATCCCCGTTACCATAATGACCTCACTCTCGATCCGCGGCGCTAAGTGATGTAAGTCAATATATCCTAATTTTAAAAAGGTCTCGTCTTCAAATTGGTGCATCGGATCAACATTTCTAAAGTAAAACGAAAGCTCCTCATAAGCGGAGTTTGTGACATCCATCTCCCACGCACGTTTATAGTCACTTAAAAATGGATACACACTGTATGTTTTCTTAATCTCCGGCACAAGACTTGCGACCGCGAGCGCCAAGCACCGCCCTGACTTTGTCCGTAGGACCCTATTCGATTTGAATCAACATCTTCCATCGACTGCACGATTTTAACAAGATGGGTTGTATCTAAAAATACCGATCGATAGTAAAGGTTTTTCGGATTTTTATCTTTTAACCCGCGGATAATATGTCCACGTACCGTCGGTCCAATCGTGACGATCGAGTCTTCACTTAAACCACCTTGACCACGACAGTCCATCGCAAAAACATGGATGCCTTCTTTCGCATAAGCAACCTTGTCAAGCCAGTCCCCACTATCTACGCCGTAACCATGAAACATGACAACAGCTTGCCCGGTTGGTTGATGCGGTTTAGCCCATTTCGCATGAACTTTCACGCCACCTATCCCGGTAAAAGTTAAATGATAGAGTGTCACACCTTCAACTTGAAAGTCCGCCTCTACTACTTCGTAATCAAGTGATAACGCCTCAAGTTCTGCCAAAGATTGTGACCAGTATTGATCAAAATCCGTCGCTTCGGATTCTTGCCTTGATAATGTTTTAGCTGTTCTATTGGTAAATCAAGATGCATATCGTTTCCTCATTTCTTATTGTAATAGTCAAAAATCACACGTTCAGCCGGTTTCCCGTAGACGCCATAACCATCATGTTTTTTGGCTTCATCTAGCGTGTGTAGTAATGTATTCCAGTCCCAAAGACCAAACCCCATCACAAAGTCACGCTTTCCGGCCGTCAAAAACATATCTTCATAAAAGCATGCTTGTTCTTCAAGGTTAACGTCACCTACATGGCCCCAGTCATTCGGAATCTGACTTGAACCCGTTCGACTTGGGCAGCCTGCTTCTGCGAAAAAGAACGGTTTATCGTACGCTTTCACAACCTTCTCAATGCGGTCGAGTTCTTGTTCCCACTCACCTGTCGGGTAATAACCACTTGACGAGATCACATCAACCGCATCCCAAAAACGAACCTGACCCTCTTGATATTTATCCGTGTTATAGCTAACAAGGCCATGATAAACATCCTTTACGTCACGAATGAGCGCACGCCACTCTTCTGCTCGTCTTTCTGTTTGGACCATTTCACAACCCACAATCAACATCTCACAACCTGTTTGTTCAGCAATGTTGGCATAATGTTTCTGATACGCCATGTAAGACTTGAACCAATCGGACCATTTTGGTTCACACGGAACATCCAAATCAAAGAAGTTAATATGCGCACGCCACGTACCATCTTTACAGTTTACGGTTGGCTTTAAGATGACCCTTAATTCTAGAGTTTTTGCATAATCAATCATGCCGATGAGCTCTTGATCACTGACCATATGTTCACCCCAGTAATCTACTTCCGTCGTATGTGCCGTCTCTTGTAGGGCGCTGATTGCTATAATAACGGTATCACTCGCCGTGCGCTCTTGCATTAGACGTAAACTTACTTTTGCTTCTTCTTTTAAAAAGTCGCCCCGCCTACTATCCCAACCAAATGTAAATCCTTTAATAAATTTCATACTAGTCATTCCCATTCTATTTTAGTCCTATCTTTTCTGTCTCACTAGCTACCATATTCATACAACACTTTTTATATTTTTTACCACTTCCACATATGCATTGATCATTTCTATTTGGAAGATTATTGCCCCGTGCTAAATAGTCTTTCCACCACACTATTTTTATATTTTCCGCCACAACTCTCATACGTTGATCTGCGTAGTTATAAACCTGTTTATAACTCTCACAAAAGTAATCCTTTGGCTTATCCATTGACGAACCTATCACACGATTTCTCGGACAACCACCGTTACATAATCCTTTGTATTCACACGATTGACACGCATCCGAAAGCGCTGGTTTTAATTGCTGAAATTTCTTATAGTGATCATGTTGAATAATATCAGTGAAACAATCTTCAAGCATATTTCCCATCCTGTATTCTTCATCTATATAGAAATCACATGGATAGACATCTCCATTCGGTTCTATTAATAAATTTAGTGGGCATTTATCCAATTGGATACAGACAGTTGGTTGTCGATTCAAATAAAAAGCCAACATATTTTCAAAAAAACGTATAGACGTATTTGGATGTCCCTCATTAAACCAATGATCAAAAAGATCACAAAGAAAATCCCCGTATTGTTTTGGTGTTATTTCATAGACTCCTGGTTGACTCGCATCATGTGAACTAAAGTCCATGCAAGGTAAAAATTGGATAAAATCAAAGGATTGCTCTTCAAAAAACATCATTAAATCATCAACTCTGTCAACATTCTCTTGATTGACAACGGTTAATACATTAAATGCTACTCCCTCTTCTCTCAAATAATTTATACCCTTCATAACACGGTTATAACTTCCTCTACCAACTGCATCTACCTTCGCTTATCATTTATTTCTTCTGTACCATCTAGACTCACGCCAACAATAACCCCATATTTTTAAAATATAGCCCATCGCTTTGTGATTAATGTTCCATTTGTCTGCAGGGCATTTGTGAAAGTTATTCCTTGTTTAGAATATTTTTTCTGACAAGCCATTACTCGCTCAAAGAAGTCCAATCCAGCAAGTAACGGTTCCCCACCTTGCCAAACAAAATTAATAATGTTGTAACCTTCTGATATCGTTTTTTTAATAATGACATCTACTAAATCCACATCAATTGTACCTAAATCTTTCACAAGGCCCCCACACCTGCTATAGTAACAATAATCACACGCTAGATTGCAAGCTTCTTCTACCGTTTTTACCATCAGCCCTATTGATTTATTTATATCACCAAACATCTATATCACTCTCCCCCCTTTTATATATAATTAGCTTACCTATTATTTACTAAATAATAGGTAAGCCTTTCTTAATTTCTATTGACTTTCTCTATAACAATACCATCTGCAGGATAACCAAATTGGATTGCTTCACCCTCACCTTCTGATGTGCTTTTTAATGAAATAGTAAGATACGTTTTACCTTTTGGTAATTTCACAACGCCTAACTCCGTTTGTTCGTTCAATCGAAGTGTTTCTTCAACTTTTTGTTCGCCTATTTGCACATTAATTATAGTGTTTGGCTTTATAACCTTACCTTTAAATGACAGCTTATAATAATCATCCGCTAGGATGTCTACATTTATAATTTGGGCATCGCCTGCACTGGTCCAATTATACGTAAAATGACTAGATGCTTTTACTTGCCCCTCTAAATGTACGGGCGCATATGTTGGAATCAATGTACTGTCTTCATCTTTATAGCCAATATAAAACGTTGCGATTTGGTGCGATCTACCCGAGTGAATTAAATCGACATACCATTCTTTTAGGGCAGCTTTTAACTCCTCGGTTTTTTGAGGATAGTCTAAAGACAAATCTCTCGTTTCTTGAAGATCTTCTTCTATATCAAACAATTCATAAGCATCTAGACCTGTCTTAACCAGTTTATATTTCCCTTCTCTGACAGAAATATTTTCTCTTTGTTGTTCAAATGTCAGTTTTTCACTAGCGGGCATAACTTCCCACTCTTCATTTCTACCTTCCCACCAAGTTTCATGCGTACCATTAAATAGAAATCTATTAGGGACATCGGAATCACCTTCTAAAGTCGGTATTAAACTTAGTCCATCGATACTTAATGACTCGTTCAACATATTTGAATTTGTCATATCTAAAATCGTTGGGAATATATCCATACAACTAGCAAAGTCAGTTATTAAGCGCGGTTTGAACTTCTTAGGGTAATGAATAAAGCAAGGTACTCGCGAACCATTTTCCCATATAGTCCCTTTATTTCCTCTCATATTTGGTGGGTTTCTTAAATCCATTTCAGCTTGAGTCAAACTACCATTTATAGAACAGTCGCCAATTGGACCGTTGTCACTCATATAAATAATTAGTGTGTTATCCATTATATTCTTTTCTTCTAATTTGTTAAAAAGTCTACCAACGTTTTGATCAATTTGTTCAACCATTCCATATATTGTTGATAAACCTTTCGATAAACCTTTCGCCTGATATTTATCTACATACGAATCAGGCGCTTCCCAAGGTTCGTGAGGACCTAAATAGGGTAAGTACAAGAAAAAAGGTTGTTCACTATTGTCATCAATAAAATCAATAGCTAAATCAGTTAAAACATCCGTTGTCCACCCCTTAGTCTCAACCATATGACCGTTATAATCCATTCTACAATTATAATGTTGATATAAGGTAGCAACCCATGCCTCGTCAAAGCCACGATTGTAGGGTAAATAAGCATTCGTTTTACCAGAATGCCATTTTCCCATCATAGCAGTCTTATATCCATTGTCTTTTAAAACCTCTGGTAGCATTACTTCATCAATATTTACAAAATCTCTACCACCATGAACATGAGAAACACCTGTTTTTAAGAAGTTTCTTCCTGTTAACAGAGAAGCTCGGGTTGGAGCACAAACAGGCGAGGCATGGAAATTATGAAATCTTACACTATTTTCTCCTAAACGGTCTAACGTAGGTGTTTCAATATGCTCGTTATCATGTATGCCAATATCTCCGTAGCCTTGATCATCCGTTAATATTAAAATAACATTCGGTTTTTTATTTTCCATTTTTACACCTCTTATATTGATGATATCAATTTTTTACAATTTTTTAATAGATTAAATTTAAAGCAAAAGAGACCAATCACCCAGTACAAGGTGCCTTAGTCTCTTTGATTAATCACTTGATTCCTATCTCTGCATCATCCGCTACGTTTTCTGAGGTTTCCTTCACATATTCAACAATTTCGTCAACGGTTGTGTATGCAAGACCAACATACGTATCAGCTGCACCGTAATAGATAGCGATTTTACCTGTGTCGGCATCATGTAGTGTCGCACAAGGGAAGATGACATTATCAACAAAACCTGTTGTTTCGTATTGTTCTTCCGGTGTTAACACAAAGTTTTTCGAACGGTATTTTACTTTTGAAGGTTCTTCTAAGTCTAAAATCACCGCACCCATTGAGTAAACAAAACCGTTACATGTGCCTGTCACACCGTGATAGAACATCAACCATCCTTCTGACGTTTCAATCGGCGCTGGACCGCCACCAATCTTCACGTTTTGCCACCAACCGTAGCCACCTTTTGTCATCACGTGACGGTGTTTACCCCAATACGTCATATCTGGTGATTCACTTAAGAACACATCACCAAACGGCGTATGACCACTGTCACTCGGGCGAGACAACATCACATAGTTACCATTAATCTTACGTGGGAATAATACCCCATTTCGGTTAAATGGTAAGAACGGATTTTCTAAACGGATAAATGTTTTAAAGTCATCTGTCTTTGCTACACCAATCGCGGCACCATAAAAGTCCGTACACCAAATAATGTAATACGTTCCTTCTACTTTTAGTAACCGCGGATCATAGGCTGACGGTGGTTGGAAGCTGTTACCTTCCTCATCAACGAATGGAATTTTTTCTTCTTCAATCTCCCAGTTCAAACCATCTTGACTCTTACCTAAGTGTAAATGTGGACGACCATCGATCGTTTCAGCACGTAAAACACCAACAAATTCATTGTTATAACTAACAACCGCACTATTAAAAATACGAGCAATCCCTTTTGCCGGGTTACGTTTAATAATTGGGTTTTGACTGTGACGCCAAACAGGCGCGCTTAATCCTGCCGGTTTATCCTCCCAAGGCATTGCATGAATTTTATCAGCTATTATTTTAACTTTTGTCATAATAAATGTCCCCTTTCAGTATCGATTATTTAACCGATCCGTTCGTTAATCCGTTATAAATATATTTTTGTAAGAAAATAAAGGCGATTAATGTAGGAATAATCGCAATCATAACCCCAGCAGTAATGACTTGCCACTCCGCCCCAAAAGGTCCTTGGAACTTAAAGAGCGACGTTGAAATTACTTGTAAATCGGTCTTTGGCATGTATAAAAACGGGGTATAGAAGTCGTTATAGACGTTTACACCTTTAATAATAAACACCGTGACAATCGCTGGTTTTAAGAGCGGTAAAACAATCTTCCGGTAAATCGTTAAGTAAGACGCACCGTCAAGCATCGCTGACTCATCGAGTGAAATGGAGATCGAATCCATAAACTGCAAGAAAATATAGACAGCAATAATATCCGTCCCAAGATATAGAACAATTGGTGCAAAAATCGTATTAAATATACCTAAGCGGTGCACAATTTGGAATGTTGCCACTTGCGTAGTAACTGCCGGAATCAGCGTCGCCAGTAAGAAAGCACCTAAAATATATTTACTACCTTTAAAAGTGAATCTATGCAACACAAACGCGACCATTGATCCGATTAATGTCGTACCAATCACAGAGATAACGAGAATAATCACGGTATTTTTAAAACCGACTAACATATTCCCTTCACTAAAGGCCCGTGTGTAATTTTCAAAGTTCAACCAGTTCTCTGGTGAGGCTAAGGCACCTGTTGAGCCGTATTCATTCCCCGTCTTAAATGACGCAAAGAAAATCGCTAAGATTGGAATGATACTGAAGGTTGCACCAAGTAACAGTGTAAAATACTTAAACACTTTTCCTAAAACACGTTTACTCTCCACCTTATTCATCCCCCTCACTAAATAATTTTCTTTGAATCCCTGTTACAATAACGACGATAAAGAGCAAGATAACCGCCATCGCTGAACCGAGACCGATTTTTCCGTATTTAAACGCGGTATTAACCGTTTGAATAACAAAAGTCGCACTACCATTAGCACCACCGGTCATAATAAACGGAATTTCAAACGCACTTAACGATCCACTGACTGCTAAAATTAAGTTTAGCGATATAATAATCTTAATACTTGGTAAAATAATGTAGCTGAATTGATGCCAACGATTGGCACCATCCATCTCCGACGCTTCATAAATCTCATTCGGAATCGATGAAATCGCCCCGAGGAAAATAATAAAGTTAAAACCCATGTAACGCCAGACTGACACACCCGCTAATGAGTAGTTAATCAAATTAGGATTCCCTAACCATTTTTGCGTATACTGTCCTAAGCCAATCGCTTGAAGGACTGTATCAAGAGTCCCATCAGCTCTGAAGAATAATAAAAACATTAAACCAATCGCAACACCATTTAGTAAGTAAGGGAAGAACAAAACGCCTTTAAAAAAGTTTTTGAACTTCACTTCAAAACTAAGGATCGTCGCAAAGTATAAAGCAATCCCAAGCTGGACAAACGTTGCGAAGAAATAATACAAACTTACTTTAAATACCGCAAAGTACTCTGGATTTGTAAAAATCGTTTTATAATTTTCAAGCCCAATAAAATTCATCTCACTATAACCATTCCAATCGGTAAAGCTATACCAAAACATATTGATTACCGGTAAGAATGCGAACGTTACAAGCAGTGCCATCGGAATTGCTAAAAACGACACGATAATAATATTACGCTGAGCTTTATAAGAAATATTAGAAAAGCTTAGCTTACTGATCATTTGTTTAATTTTCGACAAGGGTCCGCACCTCCTAATGCCTAATCTCTAGCCGCAAGCGTTCTTTCTATCTTTTAATGATGAGAAAAGGAGCACGAGTAGCACTCCTTCTTCATCGGTTTTACATGTTATATGGTTTATTCCATAATCTTGTTGTAAGCCGCTTCCCATGCGTCGTTCCAGTCATTCATTACATCATCAAATGACATGTCACGGTTACCAATAGCCGCTTCGACTAAGATTTGTTTCTTGTCTTGTGCCCAAAGGCCAACTTCTGATTCTTTATCAATCGCGTCTAATTTACCTTTTAATTCTTCAGGAGATGGCTCAAGCATAACAAATTCAGCACCTGCTGCCTTAGCATCCGCTAATGTATCAGGAAGTGGCACATCTTTAGCTGCACTAATACCACCAGCTTGTTCCACAGAGTATCCTGATTCATTAATAAACCAATCAACCCATGCAAAAGCTGCCGGTTTGTTTTCACTAAATTTACTAATAGAAATATTATAATCACCACTTAGAGAGAACAATGTTCGATCTGCATCATTAGGATAAGCCATAATTGCGATATCATCAGGATTCGGACCTGCTCCTTGAATTTGACCTAAAGCCCAAGAACCAAGAACCATTGTCGCAATTTTGCCTTCATTCATCATAACTTTAGAAGCTTCCCAATCTGTTGTAAGTGGATCTTCTTCAATTAACCCCTGTTCAGCCACATCATACATAAGTTTGTAGTGATCGTAGTGCGGATCCCCCGCTTCAAATGGACGCGGATCGTCTAAAATATCGATGTTATAGTAAGTTTCAGTACCAGCTGTCGTTGATACCGCTCCCTGCCATTGCGTTAATGGCCAAGCGTCTGCATAGTTTGAATATAGCGGAATGGCATCCGTATTATCTTTCACCATTTGTAACGCCTCTAAGAATTCTGCTTGAGTTTGGGGTATTTCAGTTATACCAGCTTCTTCAAAAACAGCTTTATTATAAATAACCCCTGTATACGTAACCGCAATCGGAATACCGTAAACGGTATCATTAACTGCACGTTCTTCAACGCCTAAGTATTTTTCCTGCATTTCTTCTAATGAGCCCATCGGCTCAAAGAAATTTGGAATATCTTGAATAGGTAACTCAGTAGGTAAATATTGAACATCACCGAAATCTTGCGTATTAATACGTGGCATAATATCACCACCATAATCATTCAATGCTTCGAACGTCACATTTACATTCGAATACTTCGATTCAAACTGTTCCTTATAATCTTGGAAGACATCGTCAACAATATCTGTACGATTTGTAATGACCGTTAAATCCCCTTCAATTTCTTCAGGATCCATGTCTTTCCAAGCTTCATACATTGGTACATCTTCGCTTGATTCATTATCTGAACCAGTATCGTCTGAACCTGACGTATCGTCATCTCCGCCACATGCCGCTAAAGCAACTAGCATAAACAGACTCATTAATAAAACCATTAACTTTTTACCCATAATTAAACACCCTTTCTTTTCTTTAAAAACTATTATCAACTTAACTTTAAGTTATCGCTAAGCTAATAAGTATATTGTATATTGAAAACGTTTACTCGTCAATAGTTTTTCAGAAAATAATTTAACATATTACTTAATTACATAAAATTTATTAAGTAATTTTACTTAATAAAGCAACAAAGTCACTAACAGTGCCACTGCAATGCTTGACTATACAAGATGTGCGATTCCTATAAGAGGCAAACTTTTTTTAGACTTTTTTAAACGCATACTTATTTTATAATAGCTATTTTTTTAAAGTAAACAATTCTATATTCACTTAATTAATTACTTAACCTCCTTCACTCTACCCTTTCGTCCCACACCAGGAACTCCTATCAAATTCCTACACACAGCCTAGCGATTTAATAGGAGCACTATCATAAGGACATTTAAGCAAAAGAAAAAAGCAATCGCATCGATTGCTTTAACTTTGACTTGATCTATTTAACAAACTTGTAACAACCGCCGCATACCCCGCAGGAAAGACAACGAGAAAGAGCACCGCATTATAGTAAAGAACGCCAAGTAACACGACGACCGCAATAAGGAGCGGCACGGTTATTTTTATTTGTTTAATCATTTCTACAAAACCTTCCGCAAATGCGATACGGCCTGCTTTTTTATGGGTCGTTAGGCTGTAAAACGTAAAACTCACCGCACCAATCAACAATAATAAGAAATAAATGATCACGACGACAAAAACGAGCGAAACACCATGCGATAAACTAAAAGTGAAAAGTGCCGTCAACAACAACAGACCGATACTTAGCAGAAATGACCACACTTTATAGTGATCATAATCTCGGTAATGCTTGAAAAATTGTTGTTTAATATATTTCTCATCAACCTCTTCATAGTTTCTCATCGCTTCATACGTAAGAAACAGACTTACACATGCTGGCGTGACGCCATAGAGAACTAATCCTCTTAATATGCCAACCCAAAAATAGAGCGCTAATATGATGTAGTGATAGACCGCTAACGTCCATTCAACGACTTTTGTACCGATGATCTTCACACCCTTCCTAAAGACAAAAAGACAAGAGCATTACCCTTGTCTTTTGTCTGATACAGAGTCACGTTTAACAATCTTCCCTTTAACCGATTGTCTTCCGTAACATTTCTTATTACCTTGAACTTTTTTAATAATGACTTTGACGGCTTCAGCCACCATTTCATCAATGTCGACTTCAACAGTTGTTAAATTCGGTTCAGTAATCGATGCATAAATATCATTATCAAAACCAACCACGGATACATCCTCCGGGACACGATACCCTTCTTGTTTTAACCGATTTACAAATGCGTGGGCGACTTGATCGCAGTTACAGACAAAAGCTGAGGGCATCTCTTTCGGCAACTTAAATTCAATGTATTTCCCGCGCTTATCACGGTCATTGATAATCCAATCCGCGTTAAGGTCTTTCCCGTGTTCTAACAGCGATTTGTAGTAACCGAGATAACGGTCTTGAATACTACTCGTTGAATGCAAGTTACCGACAAAGCCAATATCTGTGTGGCCTTTATTAATCAAGAAGTTGGTTAAATCATACGCCCCAAAGAAGTTATCCGTAATGACCGAGTCAATTTCATCATGTTCATCATAGAAATCAAGAAACACTTTTGGCATGTCCATTTCTTTGATTAAGTTAATGTAGTCACTCGAGAGTTGACCTAAGAAAATAAAGCCATCGACCTTCTTTTCATAATACAAACGTGGTAATTTCAGCGCTTCTTCATCTGCATCCGTTAAGATGTTCATAATTCCGTAATAACCGTATTTTTCAAACACACGCGCGGCTTGTTGATACGCCCGGAAATAAAACGATTGAGACATTCCACCTGAAAATCGTTCAGGAATCACGACCCCAATATTATAGGTTAAGCCATTCTTCATCGATTTTGCGGTCGTATTATAACGATAGCCCATCTCATCTGCAAGTTGTTTTATTTTATCTTTTAACGCATCACTAACGCCCTCTTTATCATTTAATGCCTTTGATACTGTGACACTACTGACACCAATCTTTTCAGCGATATCTTTCATTGTTACATTCGCCATCTTCAACACATCCCATCTTCAAACGTCCATCCATTATCGCCTTAAAATTTCAACCTAAGTTATAACTTTATTAAGTACATGAACTTAGTTAATTAACTATATGAATACCCCTTAATAGTACCAAACCTTAGGCCATAAGGCAATAAAGCGCGTGTAATTTGAGTGGGATATTTTTTGTTTACTCGTTACTTAATAACTTTTCATTATTTTCAATTAACGTCTTTCTTGCTTTCGCATTATCTAGTGAACGATAATCATCTTCAGGTGTATAGAACGCATAATCCAACAATTTATCAATTGTCGTCTTAGCGACATGAATCCGGGTATCACTTGATGCGTAGTAAACAAAGACGTCATTCTGTTCATTCACAACAGCACCGTTACAGAAAATGACGTTCGAGACATCTCCCACACGTTCTTCATCATAAGGAGCGATAAAGTGCCCACCTGGTGCGGCAATGACTTTCGTTGGATCACTCAAGCTTGTCACCAGTACATATAAGACATAACGCAAACCAGCAGCCGTGTTACGCACACCGTGCGCAATATGAATCCAGCCTTTATCTGTTTTAATCGGTGCTGGACCCTGGCCATTTTTCACTTCGTAGACCGTATGGTATTCACGTTCATGAATCACTTCTTCTTTTGTGATCACTGGATTTTCAATATCATCACATAACGCAAAAGCAATACCACCACCAGAACCGGTTGAAATAAATCCATCTTGCGGACGCGTATAAAACGCATATTGCCCATCAACAAACTCTGGGTGAAGCACGACATTACGTTGTTGCGGGGATGGTGTTTTAATATTTGGAAGTCGGGTCCATGTTTTTAAATCTTTCGTTCTAACAAGCCCCGCTTGAGCGATGGCACTGGATGTGTCGCTTGCCGGTACATCTGGGTCTTTACTTTCTGAACAGTAAATGCCATAAATATAACCGTCTTCATGTTTCACTAGACGCATATCATACATATTCGTCTCTTTTTGATCAACATCTTCCCAGACGAGCGGGGTATCGATAAAGCGGAAATTGTCGACACCATTATCACTTACAGCTAATGTGAAAATGGATTTTCTATCTAACCCTTCTGTTCTAACGACGAGATAATATTTTCCGTCATGATACAACGCGCCTGGATTAAGTGTCGCATTAATCCCTAAACGTTCTTGGAAATACGGATTCGTGTCTTTATTCAAATCAAATCGCCAGTGAATCGGTACATGATGACGTGTGATCACCGGATATTGATAGCGGTCATAAATACCGTTATAAAAGTCTTCGTTTACCTCATTTTTTCTTGTCAGTAACTGTTCTTGTTTGTCTTTTAGTTCAAAATATTTTTCATGAATCATTGTTTATCCATCCTTTCAATAAGTTCTAAACAACTCCGAGTATTATGATAAGAAACTTTCCACGGCTCAGCAATTTCACGGATATTTGGGACATTGTCTTTATTTAATGACCAGTACCACTCACTGCCAGGGCGCGTGTCTTTCATATAACGAACGATATAATCCCAACAAGCTTCTGCCGCTTGTTTAAAGGTTATATCACCTGTTTTTTCATAGGCATTATAAAATCCTAAGGCTGTTTCTGCTTGAACCCACCAAATGCGTGTCTCATCAACGACGCCGTTTTCACGTTCGTTTTGTAAGGAGCCGTCTTCATTTACCGCCACTGATAGAATATTGCGCGCAATGTCTGTGATCATTTGGTCATATTTTGGCTCCTCCAACTTTAGCACTTTTACTGTTTCATCCATTAGCCAGGACGCCTCTATATCATGACCGAATGATTGTAAATCGATGATACTTTGCCAGTCTCGGTCAAAGAATACACCCAAGAAGTGATCAGGTTGATAGATTTTTTCATAATGGATTTTTAGTAAGTATTCTAACCGTGCTTTTAAGTCTGCCGATGGCGCCGCTTTATAAAGGTTGGTATACGCTTCTAAAATATGAATATGTGTATTCATCGTAATATCTGCCATCACACCGTTTTCACTTAACATCACATTTGGCGCTTCTTTCCACTCGCGCGTAAATTCTTCTTTATAAGCGCCATTTTCTTCGTTAAAACCTTTATCTTCGATTAAGCGATAAAGTTCAAAAGCTAAGTCTAGTACTTCTTGTTTTTCTGTGACACGGTAATACTCACTTAAGCCATAAATCATAAACGCTTGTGCATAAATATGTTTGCGATGGTCAATAACGTGTCCACGGTAATCAAGCATCCAGTATACGCCGCCATATTCACGGTCTAAACACTTCTCTTTAATAAATTGATACATATGGTCCGCCATTTCTAAATAAGCCGGGTCCTTCAATACACGGTAACTGCTTGAGAACGCCCATAGATGGCGCGCCGCCGCTATTCCACCTTTTTCTCCAACCTCAATGATTTCCAAATCATACGATACGCGACCATATAGTCCACCATATTTTTCATCTTTTAGTTTCATCCAAAAAGGCAAGATTGTTTCGGTTAATTCTCGTTTGATTTCTTCTTTATTCATCAGGTCACCTCCAATTAGTTAATCGATAACTTAATAATTTAATATTAAATAACCTTTTTATAAAAGTCAATAGAAAGCCCTTTCTTTTTGTTACTTTCCCATGTATTAATTTCACTTTTTTCGTTTGATTTTTTCACTTGATTGATCTGACTAGGACATTGAACACTAACCGCATTTTTTCCCTTTCATCTAATAGGAAATCTCACTCACCTCACTTTTCCCTTGCAACAGCAAGGGTTAGAAAACTTCCGTAAGGATACGGAAAAACAACACGTGGTAATGAAAGCGCTTATCCCATACACTTGAACTATCAACAAACCACATCACATTTGAAAGGATGATTCACATGAAGAAAATTTTACTCGCCTGTTCAGCAGGTATGTCTACCAGTTTACTCGTATCAAAAATGGAAGAGGTCGCCAAAGAACGCGGACTCGACACAAAGATCTGGGCGGTCGCTCAAGACAAAGCACCTGAAGATATGAAAGAAGCTGACGTCTTATTGATTGGGCCACAAATGCGGTTTATGAAAAAGAAATTCGAAAAGACCGGACAAGAACTCGGCGTCCCTGTCGATGTCATTGATGCGGTATCTTATGGCCGCATTGATGGAAGCGCTGTCCTAGATCATGCGATTAAATTAATCGACAACAACTAAACGGAGGGTTTAGCAATGAATAAATTTATGAATATGCTTGAAAACGTTTTATTACCAGTAGCGGACAAACTTAATAATAACCGCTACCTCACCGCTTTACGTAATGGCTTTATGGTTGCCTTACCGATTATTATTTTCGGGTCAATCTTTGTTGTGTTAGCTAACTTACCATTCTTAGATAAACTCATTGGCGAAGACGCTTACCAAGCCTATCAACAAGCACTTAGTCCTGCTTCACAAGCGACACTGACGATTATGGGTCTGTTCGTTATTATGGGGATCGGTTATAAGATGGTTGAACAACGCGGTGGAGAAGCCATTTACGGCGCAGCTGTAAGTATTGCGGCGTTCTTAGTCTTAACGCCACAAGTGCTCGGTGACACGGCCAATGTTATTCCAACCAGTGTGCTCGGTGCTGAAGGTATGTTCTTAGGTATTTTCACCGCCTTTATCGCTGCTGAATTGTATCAATTATTTGTCAGCAAGAACTTAACCATTAAAATGCCTCAAGGTGTACCAAGTGCGGTATCGCGTTCGTTTAGTGCCTTAATTCCTATTTCATTAACACTCGCGATTTTCTTAACTATCCGTATTCTGTTTGGTTTCACACCTTACGATACAGTTCAAAACTTTATTTACACGATTATTCAAGCGCCACTTACCTCACTCGGTAGCGGTCTACCGGCAACAATTATTGCGGTACTGCTCATCCAAGTATTTTGGTTCTTTGGTTTACACGGTCAAATCATTATTAACTCCATCTTTGACCCAATCTGGTATGCGTTAAACGACCAAAACTTAGAAGCATTCCAATCTGGCGCTGACGTGTTACCAAACATCGTCACAAAACAATTCATCGATACGTTTATCGTTGGTATTGGTGGGTCTGGGATGACGCTTGCCGTTTTACTTGCGATCTTTGTTGTCGCAAAGAGTCGTCAACTTAAAGACTTAGGGAAACTTGGGATTGGATCTGGGCTCTTTAACGTGAACGAACCGGTTATCTTCGGGATGCCAATTATTATGAACCCACTGGTTATTATCCCGTGGTTACTCGCACCCGTTATTGTCGCGATTGTGACTTATACATTAATGTCGATTGGTTTTGTCCCACGACCAGCTGGGGTTATCGTCCCTTGGACAACACCGGCTATCTTAAGCGGTTATCTCGCCACCGGTAACAACATCATGGGTTCCGTAATGCAGATGATCAATATGGCTATTGTCTTTGTCATCTGGTTACCGTTCCTTAAAGTGATTGACAAACAATACTACGCAACAGAACAAAAAGCAAATTAATTTAACTACTATAAAAACACAAACAACGGCCAGGTGACTTGCGCCTGCCGTTACTATCTCAACGATTTAGAGGGGGACAACATTATGCAATCTATGACAGAAATCGCGTTTCAAATTATTCTATTTGCCGGTAACGGTAAATCAAGCGCCATGGAAGCTATCCAAGAAGCAAAAGAAGGCGACTTTGAAGCCGCTGATGCCAAAATCACCGAAGCTAACGAAGAACTTTCACGGGCACACCGCTTTCAAACCGACTTGCTTCAACAAGAAGCACGCGGTGACAGCAAAGACATTAACTTGATCTTAATTCACTCTCAAGATCACTTAATGACATCGATGACTGTTCGCGATTTAGCGATTGAAATTATCGAAATTTATCGCAATAAATAAGAAAGGGGATTATTATGACAACACGCACATTTCCAAAAGACTTCTACTGGGGTTCTGCCGCTTCAGCTGAACAAACAGAAGGTAACCAACATGGCACAAAAGTAAAAACAATTTGGGATCACTGGTATGACTTAGAGCCTAATCGCTTCTTTGATGAGGTTGGGCCCAGTGAGACATCTGACTTTTACCACCGCTACAAAGAAGATATTAAAAATATGAAAGACTTCGGTCACAACAGCTTCCGTTTATCACTCTCTTGGGCGCGCCTATTAGATGAATCAGGTCAGGTAAATCAAGAGGCGGTTTCGTTCTATAATGATGTGATCGATACCCTTATTGCTCATGATATTGAACCGTTCGTCAATCTGTTTCACTTCGATATGCCGATGCACCTACAAGAACAAGGCGGTTTTGAATCACGCGCTGTCGTGGATCAATTTGTAGACTATGCTAAAACAGCCTTCTCACTTTTTAGTGACCGGGTGAAGGTATGGTTTACCTTTAACGAACCGATTGTCCCGGTTGAAGGTGGCTATTTATATGATTTTCATTATCCGAACGTCGTCGACGCTAAACGCGCTTTTCAAGTTGCGTACCATACGATGATTGCCCATAAAAAAGTGTGCGCTCATTATCACGCACACTATGACGGTAAGATTGGTATCATCCTTAACTTAACACCGTCATACCCAAGAAGTCAGCATCCGAGCGATTTAAAAGCGAGCCATATTTGCGACTTATTCTTTAATCGCAGTTTCTTAGATCCTGCCGTTAAAGGTGAATATCCAGAGGATTTAATTAACTTATTAAAAGACTATGATCACTTACCTAAGACAGAGCCTGGAGACAAGGCGCTACTAAAAGACAACCCGATTGATTTTCTTGGGGTGAATTACTATCAGCCGCGCCGGGTGAAGGCTAAAGCTCATACTCCGCATCCCGATAGTCCCTTCTTACCGGACTGGTTCTTTGATAATTACGAGATGCCAGGCCGTAAGATGAATGTCTACCGCGGCTGGGAGATCTACGAAAAAGGCATTTACGATATTATGATCAACTTACGCGACAACTATGACAATATTGATTGTTTTATTTCAGAAAACGGCATGGGTGTTCAAAACGAAGAACGTTTCATTAAAGATGGACGGATTGAAGACGACTACCGAATTGACTTTATCCACGGGCATTTAACTTGGCTCCACCGCGCCATTGAAGAAGGGTGTCACGTGAAAGGTTATCATTTATGGACGTTTATGGATAACTGGTCATGGGCCAATGCCTACAAAAATCGTTACGGTTTCTTCTCGGTTGATTTAAAGACAAAAAATCGCACAGCTAAAAAGAGCGCTTATTGGTTCAAACAATTAACAGAAACAAATCGCTTAACTAAATAGCCTCGGTCGCTTTTAGTATCGAGTTCATAATGGTCCTGTAGCGCAATGCTTTCGCATTGCGCTCGTGCCTTATTATAGTAAAACGTATACTTTGTTGAGATGTTTCTCGGCAAAGTAAATGTACGATGATTCCTTTGTTATAATAGACTTAAACAATATTTAAATGATAAGGAGGTGAATCCCGTGCATCATAGACAAACCACGATTTTAAAAGAACTTGTCGGTAGTGATACCCCGTTAACGAGCCAGACGCTCGCCAATATTCTTGACGTCAGCTCGCGGACTATTAGAGATGACATGAAAGAACTGGATCAAACCCTTGAATCCCACGGCGCAACGATTACGTCAACACGAGGAAAAGGTTATACGTTAGCGATTCATGACGATCCATCGTTTAGACAGTTTTTAAAATCATATGTATATGAACACTACGCCAATGACTTTTCACAACCAGACCAACGCATCAACTATTTAATTGAACGGTTTTTACTAGCTGATGCTCACATTAAAATGGATGAGCTCATGGATGACATGCATGTCAGTCGCTCAACAATTCAAAGTGACTTGCGTCAAGTGAAAGAACAATTAAAAACGTATCAACTCACCCTTGAGCACAAACCAAATTATGGGATGAAGTTGATTGGCTCTGAAGTTAAGCGCCGGTTTGCCTTGTCTCAATTTATTTTTGACCAACGTGATATGCGCGAAACAATGGTTTGGAAAAAGCAATTAACCGACCTAACCCATGTCACCGACCAACAAATAAAAGCATTATGGGCGTTACTGATTGATACAACCTCACGGCATCATATTTCTCTATCTGATATCGCCTTAAACAATTTATTTATTCATATTGCGATCGCCTATAAACGCATTAAAGACGGTCATGAAATTGATTTCCTTCAGCACGATTTAGCTGATATACAAAATGAACGTGAGTATACGGTCGCAAAAGAAATCGTCAGGGCGAGTGAACAGATTTTAAACATTGCTTTTCCTGAAACAGAAGTGTGCTACATTGCGATTCATTTACTCGGGACTAAAATCGTCACCCAAAAAAACCAATCAGAAGATGACTTAAAACAATGGTTACCTGCCCCGATTGTGTCTGTAACCGAACAAATGCTTCAAGCAATTGAAGATAAACTCAGCTTATCAATTCAACATGACCGTGAACTTATTCTTGGGCTTGGTCTCCATTTAAAACCCGCGATGAACCGGTTTAAATATGGGATGAACGTCAGAAACCCCATGCTTGAGGATATTAAAGCGAATTACCCGTTAGCCTTTGAAGCTGGCATTATTGCCGGTGTCGTCCTAGAAGAAACACTCCAAGTTACCATTGACGAAAATGAAGTCGGTTATTTAGCTCTTCATATTGGCGCGGCCATCGAACGACAAAAGTTAAAAGATAAGCCGCTTGCTTGCTTTATCGTTTGTGCCTCTGGTCTTGGTAGTGCCCAACTGATTAAATATAAGTTACAAGCTATGTTCGGTTCGAAAATCAATATTCTAGGCACATCAGAGTTCTATAAAATCAATCAGCTTCCTTTTGACGCTATTGACCTTATTATTAGCTCCGTCCCAATCAAACAGAATTTACCGGTACCCGTTGTCGAAGTAAATGCCATCTTGACTGAACAAGATCTCCACCAAGTAGAAACGTATTTTAAAACAGATTATAAAGATTTGATGCAATATATTGATAAGCGCGCCATCTTCTTAAAACAAGACGCTGCATCAAAAGAAGCAGCCCTTAACTTTTTATATAAACAATTAAAAGCACCGCTGCAACTGCCGAACGACTATTTAATTCATGTGTTTGAGCGCGAAAAGATTGCCCCGACCGCCTACGGCAACTTAATTGCGATCCCACATCCGATTACAGCACAAACAAAAAAGACCCACGTCAGTATTATGACATTAGATAAACCGATTGACTGGGGCGATAAAAAAGTTCAGTTTATTATTCTGTTAAACGTTGGCAAAGATACAAAAGAAGACTTACAATCCCTTTATGGTTTCATTACGAAACTTGTCGAAAATAAACAGCATATTCAGCGTTTAACACAAATTGATACGTTACCCGCTTTTATCGATCAATTATTTTCTATGTCACCTTGATGAGACAGAATCACCAAAAAGAGTGGCAATGATACCTGCCACTCTTTTATTCGTCTATCACGAAGACAATGCTTTTCCTTTTTAATCCGTTAGCGCAGCGATTGTCTGCGTTTTTTTCTTTCTACGAAGAATAGTATGAATGCAGCTGTAACAGCAACTACCGCCAAAAACATAACGTTATACGTTGACGTCGCTGTTTCAGGCAATACTTCGCCAGAAATACTCTCATCTGTCACATTTTCTTCAGCTGATGCTCCTTCTTCACTCTCAACTACAATCACCCCGTAGCTACTAAAGTGTTCAACTTCCGCATAAACAAGGCCGTTTTCTTGATCGATATCAATTGGATCTAGTAAGGCTTCTTGTTCGCCCTGGTCATTGACATAGACAACTTTGATCGAGTCAAGACCTGCAACATCACTTAAATCAGCATTAAATGCTAATCGCACACGACCACCATCAAAATCAATCGCCTGACCTGATCCATCTAATAAAGTAAAGGTGACTAAGTCACTGATTAGGTCTAAGTCCGCACCAAGTGTATCCGTCACATTCTTCGTAGTAAACGTGACGTCACCATGTCCTTGTAACATACCGACTGGAACTCCCACTGTCACCGTATGATGGTTAATCTCTAACCAATCATTTTCATCAAGTGAACTTAATACCTCTTCTGTTATGTTTATAACAGGTTTCACATCATTAACGACCCACGTATTGGGCTGGTCTTGTTTTTGCGTTAAGTCTGTTTGTTCATTTATTTCTGCGTCTTCTCCTGGTGTTGGTGTTTCTGTATCTTCCGCGTCTTCACCTGGCGCCTGAGTTTCTGAGTCTTCCTCTTCTTCACCTGGTGCTTCTGATGGAAGTTGGTCTAACGTTTCTACTATACTTATAGAATCAATATCAACGACCGCGTCTTTAGTTGATGCACCAATGAATTCAATGCCAAGTTCACGTACAGCACTTAAGTTCTCGGCAGTTGATAAATCAAAAATGACATCAACATATTCTCCGCGCTTAAGTGTTGTTTCACCACTGTCTGACCATGCCCAATCATCACCTGTCTTAATGAAGACTTTAGCTTTTAGGGCATTTGCTTCTGTTTGGTCACTATCATACTTGATTCTTGCGACAATATAGTGATAGCCATCCAATGATTGACCAAAACTACGCTTAACTTCTGTTTTACCTTCTAAGTTAACCGTTCCATTTAGATGACCTGCTTTTACGTCAAAATCAGCACCAGAGAAATCCTCTTTTGATTCATCAAAGGTAAAATGAATTGGCTTAAGTTCTACCGGTCCGTTGTCTTCTTTATCTGGCACTGGGTCAGCCGCTTCAATGTCTGTTGCTTTAATATCATCAAAGTAAAGCGTGCCTTCCCCTGTTTCTCCGCCCATATAAAGGGCAAATTGGGTTACTTGTTGGATCCGTTCCGAATCAATGATCGCTGTTTGGTTACTTTCCCAATGTGCCGGCGCAAATTCACTAAATGGAATCGTGACAACCCCTTCATAAGCGTCACTTAATGCCACGTTTGATTCAAAACTTACACCACCTATTTGAATTTGAACCGTCAGGTGTCTTTCGTCTTGCGCTTCATGTTTTAACCAGAAAGATACACCATTTGCCTCTGACCAATCAACGCTTCCAAGTGAAATCTGTTTGCCAGCGTAACCCGCACTGCCGAGCATATAATCAAATGTCAGGCCATAATCACCTGATTGTTTTTCTGATTCTGATAACGAAATCGCAATCGGATCACCATTATCACTATAGGCACGATCGAGTAAAGCATCATCTCCCATGTAGCTTTCAAAATCATCCACTACAAGCGGGTCTTTTACCGTTTCACGGTAGACATTTTTTAAGGTAATATTATCAACAAAGAATGGATCGTTAAAGGTTAATTGTTTTCCGACAAGTGAGATAGCTAAACTTTCTGCTGTTTCTACTTTCGGAAGATCCACGGTAGCTTTTACTAAATAATAATCTTTACCATCAACAGTGACAGTATCATAGTCATGCACATTTACTTCATGACTGTATTTTGTTTCCCAGTCCGGTGGCAACATCACAGTATTCACCAATGCCTTCTCACCGGCTGAGACGGGAACATATACGTCATACTCAACCTGATTCACAGTTGTTAAATCAACAGCTGATATATCGGTTAGTTCCAGTTTAAGCTCTTGCCACCAAGCTTCGGGCTCCATATTGGTCACGTCAAGCTTAAGCATACCACTGTTGAAGTCACTGTGACTTAACGACAATTCAGGCGCTTCTCCTGATAGGTCTGAGTAAGTACCGTTCGTTTTAATACCGTCAATATTCTCAGCAAAATCATACGTTTTAACAACAAGTTCATCAATCGTCACAAAATAACGATGACTTTCTTGATCGATCATTTCATCGTTTTCATAATAGCGATAGGTCACATCCACAGAGCCATTATTAAACAGAGCATCTGGTGTATATGTGGCCGTGTAGTAATTACCATCTAACACCATTTCGACTTCTTCACCTGTACTTGCTTGATATGTGACGAGCGGATGAATGCCATGGTTTACTTTCGCGCGTAATGTGGTCGGTGCTGTCGTTAACTTCGTACCATTTGTTGGTCCCACGACAAAAAGGTCCATGTCATGGTCACTAACTGTATAGTCAATACCTTGATTATAGATGTTTGCTTCACTCGCAAATACAGTACGCTGATCCTCATAATACTTTGTGAAATCAGTCAGTAATTCATGGTCACCACCTAAATCTCCGTTTACATCTTTATATGGTACATACATATTATTCGGAAAACCAAAGTTTGCCCACGTTAACATATATGACGTTTCTTTTGCTTTTGGATAGGCAGCATTATTCATAATGCCGTCTAACACTTTTGTCCACCAGTCTAACGTGTTGCCTGTTTCATTCATCCCTTGAGCACTATAACCAAACTCTGTTAAAGCTGACACTTTGCCTCGTGTCTCCGCTTCTTCTGCGAGCATATGTAAGTCACCCGCAACACTATTAATCCAAGCCTCACTACCCGCATTCGCTTTATTGTCATAACTATCGATACCTAAAATATCAACATAGTCATCTCCTGGATACGTCTCAAAGTAGCGGTCTTTATCACCACTAGGACCTGAACCAGGTGAAAAACCAATTAAAATATTATGATTGCCATGTTCATGTAAGTAATCGACCGTATAACGAAAAATCGCTTTGTAATCCTCTGGGGTCGTTGAACTTTGCCCCCACCAGAACCAAGAGCCTGTCTGTTCGTGAAATGGACGGAAAATGATTGGAATCGCTTCGCCATTTTCATCCACTACTTTATGCGATAAATCAACAATTTGATCTAACCATGCGTTAAACGCTTCATGTTGACTGTTCTCTGGGAGGATTTCTCTGACAACGTTACCTGCGGTATCGTTATAGTTACCTCCTGTCACAAAATTATTTGGATGCATACTAAGTGTCACAATCCCGCCTAGTTCATGAGCTTTTTTCATCGATGCCGCCAAATTATTGAGTCTTTCTTCATACGATAATGCAACATCTCCAATCGCATTACCTGGACGCTCGCGTCCATCTAAACTATTTGTATCCCAACCAAAAATTGCGGGATAATTCCCTACTGCATTTTTCACTTCTGACTGATCGGATGCGACGCGGTTACCGTCGTTTGTCAACGTTAATCCTTCATCAATCGCATGCTGTTGACCGAATAGAATCTCATCGCCACCTAGACCTTTTAAGTAAGCAAAAAGTTCTTTCGTATACTGAGATGCTTCTGGGTCGGACATATCTAGCACCTGTCCACTTGGGGCTGCCTGTACTTCCACATAGGGTAAGACCATTTGCAGGGCGAGAAGCATCAGCATCATACAAGCCATGCCTCGCATTAATTTTCTTTTGTACCTTTTCATTCATTCAACGCCTCCTTTATTTTTGAAACCGCTAACATTTTTTAATTATATATTATTAAGTAATTTTTTCAACAAAAAACTTAATATTTTTTAATTAATTACTTATCTGTTAACTTTATAAAATATAATTACCCTGGAATTTTTACTCATATTATGTGATTAAGCTTCCATTGACTCTTCTATCCCTTATTCCACAATCATTCATAAACTGTTTTCAATAGAAATATTAAGTCTATTTATTATCGCTACATACACATAAGCAAAAGACGCATGCATTAAGTTAACGATAACTTAAATAAACCTTTTTAATCATTGAATATCCACAAAGAAACTGATAAAATTTAACTGACACATTAAACAAAAAATAATGCATCAAGGAGTGTTTACATGTATGCTTTAGGCATTGATATTGGTGGAACAAAAACGGCCATTGGACTTGTCACAACAACGGGAGACGTCGTCGGTTATGATAAATTACCGACAGATCAAACAATTGAACCCACGAAGATGATTGAGCGAATCATTGTACACGTAAAAACTTTACTAGAAAAGCACCGTATTGACGACAATCAACTATACGGTATTGGGATTGGCGCACCTGGTCCGTTAGATATTTCACACGGGATGATTACCTATCCACCTAACTTACCACGTTGGCGCAATGTTCCGGTTGTTAAGCTTATGAGCGCATACTTTTCTGTTCCTATCCGACTAGAAAATGACGCTTCTTGCGCTGCAGTAGCTGAACACAGCTTTGGTGCTAGTCAACATTACACGGATAGTCTCTATGTAACGATCAGCACCGGGATTGGCGCTGGTATCATTTCTAAAAATACACTTATTTCTGGTGGAAAGGGCAATGCGGGTGATGTGGGACATATGGTGATTGATCCATCGTTTGGTGAATGTGTATGCGGTCAATACGGCTGTTTTGAACATATTTGTTCTGGGACGGCCATTAGTCGAGAAGCATCAAAATTAAAAGGCACAAGCATTTCTACTGAAGAAGCCTTTCGCCTTTACGAAGCGCAGGACAAAGATATGGTACCTTATCTTGATACCGTCATTGAACGAATGGGAATGGCATTGGTCTCACTTATTAACTCACTTGACCCTGAAATTGTTGTGATTGGTGGCGGGGTAAGCCAAGTCGGCGATACACTATTTGAACCGATTCGACATTATGTTAAGCGTTATACGTTAAACAAAGACGCAGGAGATACTCCGATTGTTCCCGCAAAACTCAATCAAGAGGCAGGCATAATTGGTGCCGCTGCACTCGTATCCCCTGAAATATAACGAAAACTTTTGTCTTTCCTTTCAATATGAGAATAGACAAGCTATACTAATAAGTAATGTATTTATTTAATAATAAAAGAAACTTTAAGGAGCGTAATTATGACAACACAACCATTATTTTTATCACCTACCTTGCAAGAACGTATTTGGGGTGGAGATAAATTAAAAACCGAGTTTCATTATGACATCCCATCAGACAAGACCGGCGAGGCTTGGGTAATTTCTGCACATGAAAACGGACCAAGTACAATTGAAAATGGGCCACTGAAAGGTAAGACACTAACAGAAGCATGGGAAAATAACCGCGATTATTTTAATCGCAGCGAAACAGATACAGAAGCCTATCCCTTGTTAGTTAAAATACTTGATGCGACGGAAGACTTATCTGTCCAAGTACACCCGGATGATACATATGCGCGCGAAAAAGAAGGTGTCCCTTACGGAAAAACAGAATGTTGGTATGTACTAGACGCTGAAGAAGACGCAAAAATCGTGTTTGGCCACCATGCTGAAACAAACGAAGAACTTAAAACACTAGCCGAAAACGGGGAGTGGGATGAATTACTGCGCTACGTACCAGTTAAAAAAGGTGATTTCATTTACGTGCCAAGCGGTTCTATTCATGCGATTGGTGCAGGGATTGTTATTTTAGAAACGCAACAAAGTTCTGACATTACTTATCGTGTCTATGATTACGACCGTACCGACGACCAAGGTAACACACGTGAACTACATTTAGATCAATCAATCGATGTCACTACAGTGCCACATAAAGACCCTGAACTGAGTCAAACCCAAACAACTGAAGACGACCTAACCATCACCCACCTCGTAGAAGAACAGTACTTCACTGTGGAGAAATGGACATTAACAGGAGAGGTGACAAAATCCCAATCAGAAGATTTCCTTCAATTAAGTGTGATTGATGGTGAAGGGACACTGACCGTTGACGGCGACGTTTATCCTATTAAAAAAGGCGCGCACTTCATCTTACCTTACGGCGTGAAAACATTTGACCTCGCTGGTAACATGACACTCATTACGTCTTATACATCTTAATATCTTACGCTGTCACAACGTCGTGACAGCGTTTTTTCACACTCTCTCCCCTGATTTCATTGACACTTTTGAAAAGGGTTATCTTTTTCTTTTCATCTTCATAAGTTCTTCACTTCTTCTTTGTATAGTTAAAGTATCAAGAAAAGGAGGCAATCACATATGAAAAAAATTATTGGGTTATCACTCATTGGATTTCTTTTAATAGGTTTAACAACAGCAGTACTTGCATCTGAACATATCTATCCGTTAAGAGATCATCCCGAATTTGAGAACTACGCTGGAACAGAGGACTTCGATCAGTGGCGCGAAGAGATGTTAGAGAATCACCCTGAAGAATGCACCGGCGAAGGTTATGGTTATGGCTATCGCTCTCAAAACGAAGAAGGCAACATGACACCAGGACAAGGTCTACGCCGTGGTAATGGTTTAGGTAATGGCCAAGGCAATCGTTTCGGACGCGGCATGATGGGACACACTTATTAAACACTAAAGACATGGAGGCAAAATCTATGTCCGTATGTCTTTTTATCAATTTTTGATAATCAATATACGTCTAGTAGACACTTAAAAGGAGGATTTTTTAGATGATGTTTTTAGCAATTATCCTCATTGGATTTTTACTCTATCAATATATGGCACCGAAAGACACTCATAACAGAAGGTCAATGGGGACTATAAATTCGGCACGAGAAATGCTTGATATACGTCTGGCAAAAGGCGAGATTTCCGTAGAGGAATACAACGAAATCAAACAAGCTTTATAATTTTATCCCGTACCAGTAACAACTTATAAATAGGAATGAAAGGATGATCAACATGCATTTTTGGCGCTACGGCGGTAATTTCCGCGACGGCTTTGGTTTTTCAGGTGATGGGGCTTTGGGTTCTGGTTTCTTAACTACCTGCCGTTACTATTTATGATCGGCTTAATTGTCTTAGTGATTGTTTTGATTGTAAAACAATCAAAACAATCACATGCACATCATCAACAACCAACAAAACAACAGCCATCAAACGACCACGCCATCACGATTGTTAAAGAGCGTTATGCGAAGGGAGAGATATCAAAAGAAGACTATCTTGAATTAATTGAAACGTTAAAAGAATCACAGTAATATAAGAGGACCCGCTTACTTAAACAGCGAGTCCTCTTACTTATTGTAATGGTTTTAAAATCCTAAAGGATTTGGGTCCAAGTTTTTTTATTTCGCCGCTTTTTTCTAATCGTTTAATTGCGCGACTAATACTTTCAGGTGTGGTTCCTAAGTGACTTGCCAAATCTTTTTGTTTCATTGGTAACTCACATTCAATTGGATAGTGCGCTCCCGGTACTAATTGATGAATAAAGGTTTTCAGCCGAACATCCACTGGACCTGACGTTGCTTGTTGTAGCGCTCGTTCTGACTCATCTAAGCGCTTAGCAAGGTGTTTTAACAGTGTTAAAGCAATCTTTGGATAGGCAGTTAATAACGTCTCTATATCTGATTGCTTAATATGACAGACTTGACTATCTTCCACAGCTTGGGCAAACACATCATGGTCTTGATCTAAAAACAGCCCTAATTCCCCGGTGAAATCCCCCGGTAATAATAGACGCACGAGCTGGTCTTTCCCCTCTTCATTTGATCGATATAACTTCACTTTCCCTGTATGCACAACATAAAGACCCGTTGATTTATCCCCTGCTTTAAATAAAAAGCTACCTGCTAAAAAAGGTTTTGAATGGACTGTCTTCATCACTTCATTTAGCTGCTCTTCCGGTAAATGATTAAAAATCGGGACCCGCCTGACACATCCCGTCATATGATGACGCTCACTCATCTTTATCTCTCCTCTTTGTCGATTCACTTTGATAATCTACTTTATTATTTCCTTAATCGAAAGCGAATTAAACGCATACCATTTATAATAACAATTAAGACACTTGCCTCGTGCACAAACATACCCGATGCTAGATGTATCGTACCATTTAACACACCGAGAAGTAAAAAGAACACCGTCAATAACGCAAGCGCAATATTTTGAGTTCTATTTCTCACTGTTGCCTTCGCCAGCCGATAGGCGTGAACCATCTTATCTAATCGATCGTTCATCACGACAACATCCGCGGTTTCAATCGCGACATCTGTTCCAGATAGCCCCATCGCAATACCGATATCAGCGAGCGCTAAAGCCGGAGCATCATTGACACCATCACCGACCATGACAACTTTTTCACCACGTTGTTGTCTTTTGTTTGATTTCTTCCAATTTATCTTTCGGTTGTAATTCAGCTCGAACAGAAGTGATTCCCAATTGTTTCGCTACATATTGAGCAGTTTTTTCATTATCTCCCGTCAACATGACTAAGTCGCGTACCCCGTACTTTTTAAGCTGTAACAACGCATCTTTAGCTTCCGCTCTAATAACATCATTAATCACAAGGTAACCAATCACCTTTTTCTCTTTGGCGACAATAACTGCCGTTTTCCCTTGGGCTTCTTCGGTTTCAATTTGTTCATGAACATCCCGCGCTAACGCAATATCATGCTCATCCATTAAACGACGGTTACCAATCAGATAGCGCACACCATCATAAAACCCAAACAAGCCTTGACCTTTCACGAGCGTCACATCTAAGTGACAATCAGTTAATGTTTCTGTTTTCTTAGCATAATCAACAATCGCTCGTCCTAAATGGTGCTCAGAGTGACGTTCAAGTTCTGCCACCACGAAAAGCCAGTCTTCATCAATAAAGGATACTTGATTTGTGACGGCTGGTTCACCCTTTGTCAGTGTGCCTGTTTTATCAAACATAAATGTTGTCACTTGTTTAAAGCGATCAATAGCGTCGCCGCCCTTTAATAACACACCGTTTTTAGCCGCATTACCAATTCCACTCACATTGGATACCGGAGCACCAATCACAAGCGCCCCTGGACAGGCAATCACTAAAAAGGTAATCGCTAAATGCAAGTCTCTCGTCAATAGATAGACAATAGCACTTAATATTACCACCCCAGGTGTGTAATAGTGACTAAAACGATCGAGAAACTTTTCTGTTTGCGACTTCTGGTCTTGCGCTTCTTCAACTAATTCGATAATTTGACTAAAGGCGGTATCTTCCCCGACTTTTTTTGCTTGCACTTTAATATAACCTTCATCGACAATCGTCCCACTAAAGACGGCATCACCTGTTGTCTTTTCTCTTGGTACACTTTCTCCTGTCATCATGGCTTCATTTAATTGGGCTTCACCTGAAATAATATCCCCATCAACCGGGACCTTCCCCCCGCTTTAACAATGACAATATCATTGAGCGCCACGTCACTCACACTGACAACAACCTCTTGCCCATCTTTTAAGAGGGTCGCTTCTTCTGGCGCTAATGCCATGAGTGATTGAATCGATTGCCTGGTGCGTGCTAAAGTACGAGCTTCTAGATAGCTGCCGAATAAAAATAAGAAGCCGACGACACTACTCTCTACATACTCTCCAATAAAGATGGCACCAATGATGGCAATCGAGACGAGTAAATCAATACTCATATATTTCATTCTAAGCGCCTGTAAGGCAAAATAAACAACCGGGATGCCCGTAAGTACCGTCGCCACAATGAGTATAGGATCAATGAAATAGTCCTTACCAATCAGATTAAAAATAAGCGCTAATCCAATGAGTAACCCCGAGCTAATCATTGCAACAGATTTAAACTTCGTCATTTTTTGAGCCATGAACTTACCTCCTCTTTTTTCATCTAATTTATTTTCTTTTTCACATATCCCTATCAACACCTCTTCCTAAGGCGTTTGTCCCAATGCCATTTAAAGAAAACCCCCTTAAAAAATAAGGGGGCATGAGCTTAACCTTTTACTGTATAACCTAGCTTTTCGATGACAACTTCAATATCTTTACGTGTAATCGTCTCCTCATCGAAGTCCACTTTTACTTTACTTGAGTTAAACAATACGTCAACACTGTTCACCCCGTCTTGTTGTTTCACGCCTACTTCTATTTTCTTCACACAACTTGGGCAACCAAGTTGTTCTAATTTAATCGTTTCTAACATATTTGTTTCCTCCCTTTTTTGTTGTTGACTCTACTATAACGAATAAATCACAATTAAAAATTGACACTCGTCAAGTTTTAATATTTTTCTTTATGAACATTTTGTGAACCTTTTTTATCGTTTTAGGTCGAGAAGACACCTTCCTCAAGTGCGTCAGCACTAGGCGGGTGACGAATCGCTTGTTTTGAATATTTTTGAAGTAACAAACATATATTCCTCATGGTATAATTAAGACACTGATATTGAGCGTCACAAAACAAAGAAAAGGGGGGCACGATGGGCATGAAGGCTATTTTTTCAAATCGCTTATATAAGCATGAGATAGACGCAAACTTTGTTATGTCCATGGATCACACCTCCGGGTGTTTAATCAAGCTAAACATTTTCGCTATCAAGCGGGGGGCCGTGAGCTTAGGGGCTTGAAAGAGAAAAGTTTTGTCTCCATCCATCAACAGTTAAAGCAACGTTACGGATTAAATGATTATTATGCGAACAGTGCTGTTCAAGAAGGGCGCGCTCTTCTATCAGCGCAAAAAGAATTGAAGAAAGTGTACATGAGTAATAAAAAAGAACAAATCAACGCCGTTAAAAGAAAAATAAAAGCGACGAAGGCCCGCTTGACGACACTTCAAAAAATAAAAGCCTCTTTTGTCAAATTAATGTGGACCCTACGTTATATCCTTTACGATTGAAGATGAGAAGAATGTTTACCCGATTGTTCCACCTGGTGGCAGCAACACAGAAGCCTTGTTAGACGGAGAATAACAATCACACTACATGACTGAAAGCACAAAAAACTTCACCTAAAAAGAAGGTGAAGTTTTTTATGCCTAGGGCGGGTCAAATACCATCAAAGATAAGCGCATCATTAAATGCATGAATATCCGATTGTTGTTGATCAAAATAGTCTGCCTTTATAATGAATGTTTTTAAGTACGTCACTTCATTTGTCTTCGTTAGATAAATATCGAAGCGCATCGGTTCATTGCGCAATGTCTGAAAGGATAGAAATTCTTCTTTCTCATTCAGTATCTTAATATCTCCTGCACTTTGTTTCAATGCCGTTTTAATCTTCGTTGAACTGTCTTCATTCGTTAGTACAGAAACAATCACCTTTAAGCGATCTTTTTCAAATGTTACCGTTGTTGTTTCTTCATCTATCACTTGAAAACCTTGGTTTTCTGTCAGTGTCAAACCTTTATCGCTATTAAAGTAAAAGACACCTTTTTCCTTCTGATTGATCGACTGTATTAGTTCTGTATCTCCACCTTGTGTCTGTTGAACTTGTTCACTCTTGGCCGCTTCATTCTGGCAACCGACGAGATACAAACAACTCAAGATGATTAACCACTTTCTCATAGACTCACCTCTAGCTAGAAACTTATCGGACACACACATTTTGACTACCCAATTTAGGTAGTTAACATGCATCCGGTCTTTTACTCACTGGTTTATTTTCCTCGTTTTTCAGCTTTTTCTTGTACTTTTCTAAGTTTTTCTGCGGCTTTTTCTGCCGCCTTTTCGCGTTGTTCTTCAGCTTTTTCTAATGCCTCTTGTTGTTTCTCTTCAGCTTTTTTTTAATTGTTCGGCCGCTTTTTCCTCAGCCTTTTTTTGTTTTTCCGCGGCTTCTTCTAACGCTTCTGCTTGTTTTTCTTCAGCTTCTTGTTGTTCTTCTATTTCTTCCAATCGTTCTTCTTCACTTTCCTTTAGAGCTTCTAACGCTTCTGCTTCCGCTTCTAAGCTATCATCTGCTTGATCATCCATGTCATCGATTAAGTCATCAAGCTCCTCATCTTCATCCGTATCAACTTTTTCTATCGCTTCAAGAGCTTTCGTTAAAGCGCGCGCTTGATTTTCCAATGCTTTTGCCATGCCACGTTTCGCTTGTTCTGGTAAGTTTTCACGTGACATGAGCGCTGTCATTTTTTCACGACGCTCTGCCATCTTGTTAATTAATTTTTCTCTCAGTGCGGCCAAATCTTCACCTGTCGTTTCTGCTTCTTCAATGACCGCTTCAGTTTCTTGCTCATGCTCAGTCACTTCTTCAAGCAGCGCTTCCGCTTGTTCTGTATCCCCTTGTTCCAATTCCTCTTCTGCTTCTTCCAAACGTTTTTCCGCGTATTCTGTTTGTAGATCAACCTTATTTTCTGTTTCTTCCGTTAAATCATACACCACCTCTTCTATTTCACGTGTCGTTTCATATAACAGTGAATCCGGGGTAATGATCGCACTCCCATCCTCAGCCGATACCGCTAGAGTAAATGATGTGAGGCTGAATAATGCTACCGCTGATAAAATAAATGTCTGCTTCATTTTTAGACCTTCTTTCTTTTTCATCTCTATGTATTTTCGCAAATATTCTTGGAATTCTTATATTAAAGGAAAATCCAACATTTGTAGAGAGGCTATCGATTGATTTCATTTTATCTTTTTCTTCTCTCACTGTACCTTCTGACACTTAAATTATGTAATTACAGGAAGCTAATAGATTCAGGCTCTTTAACCATTACTTCATGTCTGCTTCCTTTGATATGAAAGCAAATATTTTTATAAACAGAAAAAAACCGGATATTTTAAGGATTCACTTCCCTTAAAAACCCGGCTTTCTCAGCTTCACTACCCACATCTTCAGCTTAGATAATCGTGGTCACTTCTTCCGCTTGCTTAGATAATTGTTCTGCGGCATCTAATACATTATCAAAGTCTGTTGTCGCAGTGTTGACTTCTTGTTTTGTCTGTTTAATATTGTCTTGTACGTCTTTTGCATCACTCACAATTTGTGAAATTTCACTGGTGATTTGGTCAATGTTTTGACGGATTTCGCCAATTGACTCATCAACACCGGTCGCAAGTTTTCTCACTTCATCGGCTACAACACTAAAGCCACGTCCGTGTTCACCCGCTCGAGCAGCTTCAATCGCCGCATTTAAGGCAAGTAAATTGGTTTGTGAGGCAATGCCACGAATGGTTTTGACGATATCTTGAATTGATGCCGTATTTCCTTGAAGCGTTTCTAATGTTTTTTGAGACGCGTCATAAGCTTGATCAATTTGATCCACTTGTTTGGCGATATCTTTACTGCGGCTAATCCCGGTCCGTGCACGTTCATTTAATACACTCGACATTTCACTCAATTGTTCAACCACATTCGTTATCGTATCTTGACGGTGAGTAATGTCTGTTGCGACTTTCACAACGCCCACCACTTTACCCGACTGATCTTTTAACGGCATATAGGTTGCTTCAAGCCACACACGGTTACCTGACTTTGATTTTCTATCAATCTTATCTTGAAAACTCTTCCCATGATATAAATCATTCCAAAAATCATCATACGATTGACTTTTACTAAATGTATCGAAACAGAGTTCTTTATGATGCATGCCTTTCATTTCTTCAGGACGATACCCTACCGTTGCCGCGAATAAAGGATTCACATAAGACACGCGGCGTTGTAGATCAAATTGAATAATCGCTAAATTGCTTTCTAGAGCTTCCATAATCAGTTCACTTGCTTCACAGTTTTGAAATAGTTTTGTTTCCATCTTTTCCTCCATCTGGACTCCCCTTCAAACATAGGTCCAATGTATTATCTATTGATTGATATATTAAATGATGCTTACTTTATTACTATCGGCAATATTAAAGAAAAAATTAGTCGTTTCTTATACAATATCTATACACAGGTTATACAATACCTAGGCGATAGTCAATTAATTTGACTTCAACTACGAATACTTTAGCAAAAAATTATCGGACCCTAGTTAAAAAGACACGAATATTGGCGCGTTCTCAGTTGGACTAGCCCTCATTGAAATAATTAAAACCCCTTTATCCAATGACACATTGAATAAAGGGGCGCTCTTTAGTTATGAAATTGTTTTAAAGTGGCTCACTTCTTTACTTAAGCTTTCAGCGAGTTCTGCGAGTGTATTCGCACTAGATGAAATTTCATTCATTGAACTAGCGGACTGCTCAGAAGAGGCGGCAGTTTCTTCAATACCTGCAGCTGACTCTTCAGAGACTGAAGCAATCTCTTCAATCGATGTATTAATAAGGACACTCTCATTTGTCACATCAGAAAGCGTACGTGATACATACTCAACCTTTTCTACCATTTGTTTGATCGCATCGTTAATGACAGTGAAGTTCTGACCCGTTTGTGCCATTTGTACTGTACCTGTGTTCACTTCGTTGTAGCCTGATTCTAATGCATTAACGACTTCTTTCGTATCACCTTGGATCCCTTGGATAATGGTCGTAATTTCTCTAACAGAATCTGATACATTTTCTGCGAGTTTTCGCACTTCATCGGCAACAACTGCAAAGCCAGCACCATGTTCACCTGCACGCGCTGCTTCAATCGCGGCATTTAGAGCTAATAGGTTCGTTTGTTCGGCAATATCTTGAATAACATCAACAAGTTTTGATACTTGGTTCGAGCGTTGTTCTAAACTTGACACTTTTTTCACTGCGTCATTAACAATCGTATCAATCTTCAACATTTGGTTAAGTGCTTCTTCCATCATTTTGTAACCCTCATCTGTTTTTTCAATGACGGTAATCGATTCTTCTGAAACATTTTCTGTCTTCTCGTTCGCATCTGCGATTTTTTGTAAGAAGAACTCCATTTTCTCAGATAACGTTGACACAGTATGTGCCTGTGTTTCTGAACCTGATGATAATTCTTGCATCGTTGACGCAATTTGTTCAGATCCCTCGCGGACTTCTAGTGAGGATTGCGTGAGTTCTTCACTGGCACTAGAGACGCGTTCAGCGGCATTCGATACACTACGAATCACGGCTTGTAAGTCTTCTTGCATCATATTCATTGACTCAGTTAATTCACCAATTTCATCCTTACGCTTGTTTTCTAGCAAGTCTCCAGTTAAATCCCCTTGAGCAATCGCTGTTAAACGAGCAGCGATGCGTTTTAACGGGTTACCGATTAAACGCCCTATTACGACACCTAAAATAATTGCTAAAATCATGACGCCAATCGCCATAAAGAAAATAATGGATCGAGCCCATTCAAAAGATTGTGATGCATTATCATAATCATTCTTTGCGATATCTAAACTTCCGTCACGCAATTGATAAAGTGTCTCTCGAAAAGTTCGAAAATCATTACCAATGGCCGCTATCCCACTAGCCGCTTGTTCAAATGACCCATTTGATACTAAGCGGGCATTATCGATTGCTTGAGCACTATATGTATGCCACTGCTCTGACATAAGGTTAAATAACTCACGTTCATTAGCTTCCATATCAAATGCTCCATACGTTTCAAGCAATCCATTCATTGATTGAATCGTATTTGTCGCATCATTTCCCCCTGCTGGGTCTTCCTCTGTGACACCTGATAATAATTGTACACGCGAATTCTCTGCTGTTTGAATCATTTCTGTCATGACACCTAAGGGCTCGACTCGATTACGATACAATAAACGTGCATCATCTTGTACTTCACCCGTGCCCCAAATACCTGCCGCGCCCACTACTAACACAAGTAGCGCAATCACGATATAAGAACTGATTAACTTACCTTTAATCTTCATTTGTTTACCCCCTAAAATATATCCACTTCCTTTCTATTATATCGGCAAAATCACCTATTTGTGAACAAATTACACAAAAAACCTTATCTTTCTTTAGTCGGATGCACAAAAAGACGACTCTTATGCTAGAGCCGTCTTATTTGAGCGGGAGATAATTCATGCCAGGATGCTGCACCGAGTAATTTTAGATTCACCGTTAAGTCATCTATTAATTGTTCTAGCACATCTCGAACACCCACTTCCCCACCGGTAAGTCCATATATGTATGGCCGTCCAATTAGCACACTATCCGCTCCCAACATATAAGCTTTGATCACATCTGTTCCACGTCTGATGCCACCATCGATCAATAACGGAAAATCATGTCCCACTTTTTCTCTGATCTCTTCTATTACTTCAAGTGGTTCAATGGCACTATCAAGTTGTCTTGCCCCGTGATTACTCACAATCACACCGGCTGCACCTATATCTTTACAATGTTTAGCATCACTCGGCTCTAAGATACCCTTAATAATAACAGGTAGTGATGTCTGACTAATTAACGTTTCGACCTTCTCAAACGTTAATGTTTGGTTAAATAATATTGATTGAATTTTTTGTTTGAGTGTCGCTTGATTATCCTCACTTGTTACATACTTCTCTTTAAATACCGGGTCTGTCATGAAGTTTGCCATACCCGCGCCTTCATCCATCGGAAAATAATCGTGCGAAAGATCAATTTCACGTCTTCCTAAGACAGGCGTATCAACGGTAATCACAAGACCTTTGACACCGGCTTGTTCTGCTCGTCTCACCAAGCTATAAGCCACATCGTCATCACTCGGCCAATAGAGCTGGAAGTAGTGATCACTCTCCGTCATTACTTCACTAATATCTTCGATACTAAAGCTCGCGACCGTACTTTGGATAAACGGAAGCCCTAATGTATTTGCCGCGCTCGCACTTGCCCGTTCACCACATTCATGCACAATCGTATGAAACCCAATCGGCGCCAACAAAATAGGCGCTTGAATGGTTGAATGTAATAATTCTACAGATGTATCCACATGAGAGACATCTCTCAACAAGCGAGGGATTAACCGGTAACGATTAAACTGCTCGGCATTATATTTAAGACTAACCTCACTACCAGCCCCACCGGATAAATAACCAAAGGCATTGCGTGAAAGTTGTTGTTTAGCTATCGTCTCCCATTTATCTGTCGTTTTTAACGTCATCGTATCACCTTAATCTTTCTTCGCCTTTTGACTGAGGACGTTACCTAACGTTTGAATACCTTGAATCAGAATAATCAAGATCACAATCGTCACATACATGACTTCAGGTTGATAACGCACATGCCCAAATCGATAAGCCACATCCCCGAGACCACCCGCACCGACTAAGCCTGCCATCGCTGTTGCGCCAATGAGCCCAATTACCGCAATCGTAATCCCTAAAATAATCGATGATTTCGCTTCGCGAATCATGACGTGCCAAATGATATGGAGTGGTTTAATCCCCATCGCCTGATACGCTTCAATAACACCTTGGTCGACTTCGAGTAAAGAAGATTCCATTAATCGGGCTAAGTACGGCGCGGTAAAGATAACAAGTGGCACGATCACGCCTCTAACGCCCATCGATGTTCCAACGATGGCCCGCGTAAACGGTAATAAAGCAAATAGTAAAATAATAAACGGAACCGAACGAATCGTGTTAATGACAATGTTCAGTACCCGGTACAACCAAATATAACGCTTGCCATTCGTTCGACTAATGACGAGTAACACACCGAGTGGTAAGCCAATCAGAATTGAGAAAAACAAACTGATGGTCACCATTTGGAATGTTGCTAGTGTTGCTTCAATAATGGTTGTACCCCACCGTTCAATAAATGCCGTCATGGATGACCACCTCCCTTACAATAACACCTTGGTCCGTTAAGTAATCAATGGATTTCGTCGTTTCTTGAACTGACCCTTTAATATGCGCACGTAGTTTTCCAAATGTCTGATCTTTTAACTCAACAATATTCCCAGATAATATATTTGTTTCAATCTGATAACGGTTTGAAATAACTGATAGACTCGGGCTCTCTGTGGCACTGCCAACAAACGTTAAATCAAGAATTGGCCCTTCTTTTTGTAGATCTTTAATAATGTGCTTCGGTGTTTGACTTGGAAAGATACTTTCGACAAAGCGTCTCGTTGTTTGATGCTTCGGTTCGGTATATAAATCAACAACCGGACCTTGTTCAATGATTTTCCCGTTTTCCATAACCGCCACGCGGTCACAAATCCGCTGGATGACATGCATCTCATGGGTAATAAGTAGAATCGTAATCCCAAGTTCTCGGTTTATTTTTAATAGTAGTTCAAGAATTTGATCGGTTGTATCTGGATCAAGGGCACTTGTCGCCTCGTCACTCAACAAGATATCTGGCTCATGTGAGAGCGCACGGGCAATGGCGACCCGTTGTTTTTGTCCACCTGAGAGTTGATTCGGATAGACATCCGTTTTATCACTCAGTCCAACAATCTCTAAATACTTTTTTACTCGCGTTTTGATTTCATTTTCAGCAACACCCGTAAGTTTCAGTGGAATCGCGATGTTTTGATAGACGGTGAGCGTTTTTAATAAATTAAACCCTTGAAAAATCATCCCAATCCGTTGGCGTTTCTTTCTAAGTGCCTCTTTTGATAACGTCACTAAGTTATCGCTATCAATAATGACATCGCCTGATGTTGGCTCTTCTAAAAGGTTGGCCATGCGAACGAGGGTACTTTTACCCGCCCCGCTATAGCCAATCACACCAAAGATTTCACCTTTTTCAACGGTTAAGCTCACATCATCCAGCGCTTTCACATCAGATTTCCCCGTCTTGAATACTTTTGTAATATGTTTAAGTTCAATCATTTAAGCTACCTCCTTACCATGAGGCAACAACAGATCCTTCGAATGTGTCCTCAATAAATTGTTTGATTTCGTCCGATTGATAAATATTAATGAACTTCTCAACGACAGGGGCGTCGACATTTTCTTCTCTTGCGACAATTAAGTTCACCCAAGGTGAGTCACTTGGTTCGATGTAAATCGAATCCTCTGTTGGAACAAAACCATGTTCAATCGCAAAGTTTGTATTAATCGCAGCCGCATCGACTTCTTCTAATTGACGCGGGATTTGAGATGCTTCAAGTTCAATAAATTCTAAGTTTAATGGATTTTCTTCAATATCAATGACCATGGCCTCAGCGCCTACACCCTCTTTTAAGGTGATGAGTCCGGCATCTTCAAATAACATTAAGGCACGCGCCCCGTTCGTTGGGTCGTTCGGTAACGCAACCGAGTCGCCTTCTTCTAATTCACTAACGTCACTAATACCTGTTGAGTAAATCCCCATTGGGAAGTTCACCGTTGTTGCGACGGCTTCAATCTCATAACCACGATCGCTTTTCGCATTATCTAAAAACGGTTGGTGTTGATAGCTATTTAAATCAAGTTCACCCTCATCGAGTGCCGTATTTGGAATCACATATTCAGTAAACACTTCAATATTGACGGTTAAGCCTTCATCAGCCGCGAGTTCTTTTACCTTTTCTAAAATCTGTTCATGTGGACCCGCTGTCACCCCAACAGTGACTTCATCTTCACTTAAGGCACCTGCTTCACTGCCACATCCTGCCAGTACGACTAATACGACTAAACCAATCAAACCTAATAACTTTCTCATTGTTACTTCCCCCTTATTTGTTCCCGGACCCCTCTGGAAATTAAAACGCCTCAATTTATCAAGTGATAAATTGAGGCGTTAAATGTTGTCTCAACTTATCTGTCATCCCTAACTAGGGCTGCTGGATTTGGCACGAGGACATACATGTCTGTTGCCGAGGCTTCAAAGGGCCAGTCCCTCCACCTCTCTTGATAAGATCCGGTCAATATTTTTTTGTTGAGACTTACTTTACACAGTATCAAATGAAAAGTCAACACAATTTTCTAAACTTTTAAAACTTTTCGTGAATGATCCCTTATTTTAAACGATAGAGATCAGGACGTCGATCTTCATAAACAGGAATTTGTCGTCTGATTTGCTTTACCTCAGCTAAATCAATCGTAGCTGTCAGTATCCCGGTTTGATCATCTGCTTCACTGATGACTTGACCCCAAGGTCAATGACCATCGAATGACCCGCAAACGTATTATTGGGATCACTCCCGACACGGTTACATGCCACAACATAGACTTGATTTTCAATCGCACGCGCAATCAGTAACGCTCGCCAATGATCGAGGCGTTGCTTCGGCCACTCGGCGACAACATATAACAGGTCAACGTCTTCCAGCATCTGCGTTTTAATCCACTCCGGAAAACGAATGTCGTAGCAAATCACGGCCGCAGATGTGACACCTGAGAGAGTGAAAACACCACATTCTTTTCCTTCCGCTAAGAAATTTTCTTCATCCATCAGTCGAAACAAGTGGACCTTATCATACCAAAAAACGACCTCACCCTCACGGGTGATGACCGGGAGCGAATTATAAAACTTCCCGTCGCGCTTGGTTGGCACAGAACCGGCAATAATATCGACGTTATACTGTTTCGCCAGTGTTTTAATCGGCGTCAACATATCATATTCAACTACCTCTGCTAAACGATCTAAGCTATAGCCCATTGGCCAAAACTCTGGTAACACAACGGTATCAACATCAGCATCAAGGTGGTTAAATTGCTTGGCCACTTCTTGTAAATTAGCTGTTACATCACCAAACTGAATATCGATCTGAAGACAAGCGATGCGTCGCTTGATCATTTGGCATCATCCTTTCTCAAACGCGAGACATGTTGTTCCAATTCACTCATCGCATGATGGACGAGGTCTGGTGTGACCTTGCCTAATAAGTGAATCGATTCCACGTCACGTGTCGCATGACGCGCGACTTGTTGCCATTTTTCTTCAAGGTCTGTTTGAATCCCTAAATCAAAGAAGCTCGTCGGTAAACCGAGTGCCTGGTAAAATGGCAGCAGGTGATTAACCTCATCCCATTCATCAAACAGCGCCAGTTGGACTAAAATCCCATAACTCACTTTATCCCCGTGCAAGTGTTGATGTGTTTCTTCTAATACGGTAAGGCCGTTATGAATCGAGTGCGCACCTGAAATTCGCCCGTAATGTTCACCAAAACCACCGACCATGCCACTTGCTAAAATAATCGTATCGACAACTTCAATAAATCGATCAGTAATCTGTTTAGCTTTCTGGTCATTCAGCGCTGCTTCCCCGTAGGCAAGCAGCACATCTTGACATAACTTCGCCGCATGTTGACTCACTTTTACCGCAATCGGTTGATGCGGTAACAATGCCACGAGGGGTTTCGCTTCATACCACTTGGCGATCGTGTCACCAATGCCGGCCCGTAAGTAATCCGCCGGCGTTTGAATCAGAATCCCTGGTTCCACCGCCACCATAAAAGCCGCCTGGTCAAATACGACATGATCAGTAAACACGCCGTCTTCAGTGTAAAACACACTTAAGGGGGTGACCGCGGCACAGTTTGATGCGAGCGTTGGTACAATAAGGTATGGGAGCCCCATTGCCGCGGCCGTTGCTTTAGTGACATCAATGACCTTACCACCACCAACCGCAAGCAGATAATCAACGGCTTCCGTTTCTGCCTTTTCTTTTAATCTGTCTACTTCTTCGCGAGAACATTCGCCGTTATAACGCTCCATCACTACATTTAAATTTAGTGGGTTAATAAATGGCTCGGCTATGTTAAACGAAGCCTTGCCCGTTACGAGTAAACCTTTCTTCAAGCCTTGTGTTTCAATGACTTGTTTCATATCCGTTAAGGCCCCGGCATGATGACGATAGATATTCGGTGTGCCTTGTACTTTGATTGCTTCCATCGCTATTTCCTCCCGCTTCTCTGTTTTACCTATTGTCTATCAGACGATTATTTATGTCAATCTTTCGAATTTTCTATTTTTAACTAACATTTTTTACAAGTCATGTTATAATAGCTGTAACTTTTCATTTCCAATCATGCCGATAGGAGCACCGCCTATGAAACCTGAAGAAAAACGTGAAGCACTCCAACAACAAGAACGAAAACAGTCGCCAACAGGTAATCATCGTGATAGTTTTGAGCGCGCCAGTCACGGTAGTTTGAAAGACTTATCTAGCGGGCTTGGCACAAAAGGCTTAGCTCTTGTCATTGTTGTGTTAGTTGTGGTGATATTAGCGATTGCCCTATTTTAATGTGTTGCCTTTCTGTGTAATTGTTGAAAGCACCTGCCGGTGCTTTTTGTTTTGCGATAATTATTCTGTAACATAACCATCAAAAAAACCACTAGACGAAACGCCCCTGATTCGTTACACTGTATCAAAAGTAAAGCTGTCAGAATTTTAACTATTTTAACCATCCGAAAGGCGTGAGCACGTGAATTATCCAGCTTCAGATCTATTAAACCGATTACCTAAACAATTCTTTAATAATTTAGTAAAAACCATCCATCACTACCAACAAGAAGGTTTTGATGTGATTAATTTAGGACAAGGTAATCCTGATTTACCGACACCTCATCATATTGTCGCGGCGCTAAAAGATGCCGCCACAAAACCAAGACACCATCAATATTCACCGTTTCAAGGCTATCAAGAACTAAAACAAGCGGTGAGTGACTATTATTTACGCGAATACAATGTCACGATTGACCCAGACACAGAAGTGGCGATTTTACCTGGGACAAAGACCGGACTCGTTGAACTGAGTCAATGCCTCTTAAACCCAGGTGATACTGTATTAGTTCCAGACCCAGGGTATCCTGACTACATCTCCGGTGTAAGGATGGCAGAAGCGAATATGATCCCTATGCCGCTCGTTGAAGCAAATAACTTTTTACCAGATTATCAGGCGTTACCAAAAGACGCTCACGCAGCCAAGTTAATGTTTTTAAATTACCCAAATAACCCAACCGGTGCGAAGGCAACCCCGCGCTTCTTTGACGAGACCGTTCAGTTTGCGAAACAACATAACATCGCGGTTTGTCATGACTTTGCTTACCATACAATCCAGTTTGACGGTGAAAAGGCACCCAGTTTCCTCCAGACACCCGGTGCTAAAGAAGTCGGGATCGAAATGTTTACTCTCTCAAAAGCCTACAACATGGCCGGCTGGCGCGTCGGCTTTGCGGTCGGGAATAAAGATATTATCGAGAAGCTAGAATTAATCCAAGATCACTTATATGTCAGTATCTTTGGTGCCGTTCAAATGGCCGCTAAAGCCGCCTTAGCCGGTGATCAGTCTACGACTAAAGCACTGACTGCAACGTATGAGAAAAGACGTAATGTCTTGATGGATGCCTTATCAGATATTGGCTGGAATGTGACCAAACCTTCAGGTACCTTTTTCTGTTGGTTAAAAGTACCTGAAGGCTACACGTCAGAAAGCTTTAGTCGTTACTTACTCGACACCGCTAAAGTCATGGTGGCACCTGGTAATGGTTTCGGTGACTACGGGGAAGGTTATGTGCGCGTCGCTTTACTTGATTCAGACACGCGACTGATCGAAGCCGCTAAGCGAATTGAGGCAACAAAAATTTTTAATACAACAACAGCTACTGTAAACGCGTGACCTATTATAACGCACTAAACCGCCCACCTTAAAATTCAGGTGGGCGGCTTATTTTATCCTAAGCCTATTTTTTTCAATCTGTTGACCAACGTGGAGTAACTCAACATCTTGGTTTGCTTTCATAATGAAAGTGACGCCAACGGGCTCACCTGACTTACGTTTTAAACCCGGAATCGTAAGCGCCGGATAGCCACTCGCCGCATACAGTGTTGTCGCATAATTACTTAACGTCACGAGTACATCGACGGTCTGAAATGCTTGATCGAGTGCTTTTATCGCGATTTTTTGATGTGTAGAAACCATCTGATCAACTGTCTCTTTTGTCAGTTTTGTCTCCATCGCTTGTTTAATTAAATCTTGCCCGTAAGGGGCATAGTTTGCTGCATCAGTTTGATTAAACTGATAGATATCTCGTAACGTAAGTGGCTCCTTTTCGTCTTTAAAGAAATTTCGTACCCCTTCGTTAAACTGATACTCTAACACATCCGTAATATCAATCCGATAGGCGGATGGATCAATCGCGATATCCTGTACGGCAACATCTCGCTGAATAAGGTCATCTTGTACGTGTGCTAAAAGTGTGTCATCTTCGTCTCGGTAAGCTTCTTTAATTTTGGCGTCATTAATAAATCCAAATTGATAATCTGTTAACGCTCTCGTATGATGATCTAGCGTTTCAGTGATGGTTGTCATCGCCTGAAATAGATAGAAACAGTCTTTTACGTTTCTAGCCATCGGACCGGCGGTATCATGCGCTTCGGCAATTGGTATAATCCAGCTTGTGAGACAGTCCCTAATGTCGCTTTAAGCCAACGACACCATTTTGACTGGCCGGATAAATAACCGAACCTGCCGTTTCAGTCCCAACAGCAACAGTACTAAGCCCAAGGGTCACCGCCACAGCACTGCCGCTACTCGAACCTCCAACATCATAATCACCAAAAGGATTCATCGTCTGACCACCTCGGGCGGAGAAGCCATTGGCACTATCTGTTGTCATAAAGTTCGCCCATTCTGACAAATTTGTCTTCCCTAAAATTAATGCACCCTTATTTTTTAACGACTGAATAATCTCGGCATCTTGATTCGGATAAAAATCTTTTAATCTGACTGCCCCCGCTGTCGTCGGTAAATCAGTCGTCGACACGTTATCTTTGATTAAGACTGGGATACCGTAAAGCGGGTCATGGTCATCACTGTACTCACACTGTTTTGCTTCCTCAACGACCGCGTGATTTAAGCTCATGACCGCATGATAATCCTTATGTAAAATCGCCCGGTTATAAAAAACAGTCGCAATATCAGCGTAACTTACGCGCTGTTGTTTCACTAACGTCTGGAGTGTGTCGATATCACTTGTGATTATCTGTTTAATAACATCATCGGTAATGTTCGATTCAAGTGGTAAAAACTCTCCTAACATACTTACTAATCTAGTTAGCTTCGGTTGTTGATGGTATTGTTTGTTGATTTGATCATGTAAATAATCGGTTGAATTAAAACTCATCGGTTCACGCCCTTTTGTATCATTTATGATTTATTTTCTTAGTTATGTAGTAAACATAACAGGTGGTGCACACGTTAAACGCACCACCCGTTGTGTTCTTCTCGTTCGTTTTGATTATTTAAACACCTTATTCTTCTGTTTTTACGTCAATCAACGTGTAAAAGCTACCGTAATAGCCGTCACTATAATGCTCAAAGTTTTGAATGATTAACGTGATTTTTGCTTGATCTGTTTCAGCTGTATAAGTGGCTTCGCTTAAACTAATATCACGGTAATTTTGGTGTTCTTTTAAATCATCAATTAAGTCGTCACCATTAAAGCTTACCAGGACTTGATCGTTTCCATCTGTCACAGTGAAAGTAAAGCTCGTTGATTCCATTTCTTGCGTCAATTGATAACGTTGATTGTCTAAGTCAAAGGGAATTGAACGCATCGATAAGTTCGCCTCAACATGATTCATAATGAGTTGATCATAACCTGAAATCGGAATCATCTCACGGTCACTCAGATTGAGATAGACAGATGATTGGAAGCGATCGGGTCCACCGTAATCATACGTCCGTTCAAAACCAAAGATATCACGAAATGTTTCGTTATTATTGATTTGTTCGGGCAAGTAATCAATGTTCTGTAGTTGATTTAATTGTTCAAATTGATCGATATAATTCGTAATATCCTCTTTATCCGCCTCTGAAATATCAGGATTAGGCAATACTTCCCCGTTTTCAAACATATTATTTTCTTCAAGTAACGTTTCTAAACTGGCCTTTTGGCTGTAGAAACTGACACTAAACGCATCAATAGGCGGGGTAATGGATATTAAGCCAAAGACAACAAAGATTGGGGCTATCCAACCCATTTTCTCACGACTCAAGAAACCATAAACAATCGCCATAATCGTCCCAAAAACACCGAAGAGAATGGCGAAATAACGACCGTACGTCACACCCGTATCGGTTAATTTTACAATAGAAGCAATCGTTTGGAATAAGACGATTGGCAGTAACACTTTCGGATAGACTCTCGCAAATAAAGCGGCAATTTTCGTCTCAACTTCAAGTGAGAGAATATAGACGAGTAAGACGACAACGGTAAAGGATACGAGTAGTGGTTCTAATAAAACTTCAGACCATAAATCACCAGTGATATTGATGACAATATAAATTAAGATAATCCCACTATAAATCGTCGTTAACGGAATGATAATATAGCTGAGTAACCGGTCAAAAATCGGTGTGGTTGTCGTAAGCGACATCAATTTATTTTTCTTTTTCACTTGGTCTTTTTTCTGAAGCTTTTGATCCCTCGCTCCGATATAGACAGGCATCATTGATAAGAACAGTGATGGGAAGAAGAGGCTCGCGATCAAGTTAAGAAAATGTAAGAACACATCACCATCCGTTGTAAACAGCAAGGCATTGATCAGCGCAATAATCAAACTAACCCCAATCGCTAAAACAATGGAATACAAGAAGGCAATAAAGAAATTTTTAAAGACAACAAACACGTTTTGACTAAAGCGGAATTCGCTTTGAATCGTCGGAATCCATACCATAAGTAACAGACTCATTAAGACGATGACACTCGTTCTGATACCTACTTGAATCGACATAAATTCCGGCCAATGTTGTAAGAAAAAGTAACCGAGCGTGAGAATAAGTGCTGCCCACATCAACAAGAGGCGCACTTTAATTTGAACATAAAACCGCTCATACATATGTTCAAACACGAGACTGAGTAAAATCCCAATCACGAAGGTATAGCTAAACCGGTACATCGCATCGTCATTTGATTCAATCATGACCATATTGGCAATGGTTAAACTTAAAATAAAGCTAAAAGCTAGCGGATAGCGCCCGACCGCTTGAATCGTATCATTCAATTGTTGTTCTAATCGTTCCATTACTTTCATTGAACTCACCCTCTCAAAAATACTCGTTAGACATAGTTATGTCGCTTAGACTTACAGTATTCTATACCCGTTAATCCACTCGTCCATGCTTCCAACTGTTTAGTGTTTTGTCTATTTTTATTCTTCTATTGGTAAGACGAGAGCTGACGGGACTCGCATCACCTCCAACAATTTTTAACGGTACGGCATACAAGTGATAATGTCCCGCCGGGACGTCATTTAAATACAGATTTTCGATAATGGTTATGTTCGCTCTATGAATGGCTAAATGAATCGGTAACGTCTTTGAATCCACCGCATCGACTGATGGGGCATCTGTGCCAATAAGTTTTACTCCCTGCTTAGCTAAATAGTCGATGGCTTCGGATGTTAAGAGCGGAAATTTTTCAGGAAAAACAGCGGGATCACGGTCTAACATATGAAAAAGAAGACGTGATGTGCCTAAGAGATTTAACTTCACTAAATCACTTACTGTAACTTTGTCTAAACCAGTTACGTCTACAATACGACAGCGCCCTATTCCAATCGAGACATCGAGCTGATCAATGGTTTTCCCGCTATCATCATAATGAAACGGGGCATCCATATGGGTACCATTGTGAAGACTTGAGTTAATCTCACCAATATTGACCGAACCCGTCTCTTTCATCGTCGCGCTGAGCTTAAAGTGATAAGGTGTATCACCTGGCCAAACAGCGCCGTTATTTAATAATGGCATCGTAATATCAATATACGTCATACAAGCACTCCTTTTTACATATGATGAATGGATGGATGGCTATTTGATTAGTATTAGCCTCTATGTTTATTTTAACAGAGTAGGCACCAATGACCTATTTTTTGTGTAAAAATAGCGGAAAAAGATACTTTCGATTTAAATTAGGGTAAACTATTACTGTGTTCTTAATGATGAAACAAGCTGAACATGAGGAGGAAAAAAACATGAAACTCATAAAAAAAATCAAAAAACAATTGGTGATGACTCTACTCATCCTTATGGCTTTACAACTCACCGCCCCTGTTCTATCGGCTGACGCGATTACGGATGTGGTCGTCACTTTAGGGGAAGACTTAACCGCAGAACAGAAGGCTAATCTGTTAGAAGAAATGGATATGGCTGATATCGATGAAGCAGATATTGTTTATGTGACAAACGAGGAAGAACACCAATATTTAGGCGACGTTGTTCCGAAGGAACAAATTGGGACACGCGCAATTTCATCCGCGAAGATTTCACTACGCGAAGATGAATCAGGTATTATGGTCACAACAGAAAACATTACTTATATTACATCAAAAATGTATGCCAATGCCCTCGCAACCGCTGGGATTACAGGCGCTGAAATTTATGTGACGGCACCATTTAACGTCTCTGGTACAGGTGCTTTAACCGGGATTTTAAAAGCGTACGAACAATCAACCGGAGAAGATTTAGATGAAGACTTAAAGAAAGCCGCCAATGAAGAGATGGTCATTACCGCTGATTTAGCGGAAGATGAAAATGTTTCAGAAGATGAAGCGATTGACTTTATCAATAAAATTAAAGAAGAAGTCGATAAACAAAAACCTGAAACAACCGAAGAATTACGCGCCTTAATCCAACGTCTTGCTGAAGAAATGGGACTCACATTAACCGATACTCAGCTCGATCAACTTGTTAGCCTATTCAATAAATTAAAGGACTTAAACATTGACTGGGACAAGGTAAATAATACGATTGACCAAACGAAAGACTGGCTCAATGACTTTGCCGAATCAGAAGAAGGACAAGGCATTATCACTGCCGTTAGAGACTTTTTCCGAGCGGTCTGGGACTGGTTTAAGTCCGTCTTTACTAACGAAGAAGAGGCAGCGTTAAACGTTTCTCAAACAATCTATTTTAGCTAACAATCTGTCAACGAGCCTTTACCCTTATCGGTAAAGGTTCTTATTTTTATGTGTATTTCATCTTGACTTTCAGATAAACCTATGTTCTAATAATGTTTGAAGTCAAGGTTGTTACCGCTTTCGGGCTACACTTGACAAATTCACACTACGTGATTAGCTAGCTGATTGAATCTCATTTAAGGAGATCGAACTTGTGAAAGTAAAAAAAGTTATTAACAACAACATTGTTCAATCGACGGATGAATTCGGTAAAGACGTGTTAGTGATTGGTAAAGCACTTGGGTTTAAAAAGAAACCGGGTGACGCCATTGATCAAACACTGATTGAAAAAGTTTATACGAGCAATAAAGATATGCCTACGAATAAACTGACCGAGTTATTAGCCAAGGTGGAACTAGAACATGTTCAAGTCGCCAATGAAATTATTAATTTTGCGAAAGCATCGCTTGGGAAAAAGCTAAGTGAAAATATTTATTTAACGCTGACCGACCATATTGATTATGCGATTGAACGCTATCGTAATGGTTTACCGATTAAGAACGCGTTACTGTGGGAAATTAAACGTTTCTACAATCATGAATTCTTAATTGGAAAAGAAGCCGTAAATATTATCGAATCAAAGCTTGGTATTAAACTTCCTGAAGATGAAGCTGGTTTCATTGCCCTTCACATTGTGAATGCTGAACTCGACATGTCCCAAGTTTCAGAAGTAAGCAACATGACAAAGATCATCCAAAATATTCTTAACATTATCAAGTATCACTACAAAATTGATTTAGACGAGTATTCGCTTAATTATGAACGCTTTATCACCCACTTAAAGTTCTTTATCCACCGGTTGTACCGTGGTGTTGAGCTTGAGTCAGATAAAGACGCCGGTTTTTTATTTATTTTAAAAGAGCGTTATAAAGAAGAATATCAATGTGCATTAAAAATTAGGGACTACATCATGAAAGAATTTCATCGTGATTTAAAAGAAGATGAAATGATTTATTTAACTATTCATATTCGCCGGATTACACAAGCTGGCGTCTAATTTAATAAGCTAGGGTTGTTACTGGTCAAGCAGGCTACACCTAAATGTTTCACACATGTTTAAACATGCGTGACATTTAGGTGTTTTTTATTGGCTAAACAACAAAAATAAGGAGGACAAACAGATGAACTATCAAGAATTAGCCGCATCCATTATTAAAAATGTTGGTGGCGAGAAAAACATTAACGGTTTGAATCACTGTGCGACGCGTTTACGTTTTAATTTAAAAGATGACCAAAAGGCTCAGACAGACGCCATTAAAAACACACCGGGTGTCATGGGTGCTGTGGCTAAAGGCGGACAATATCAAGTCATCATTGGCAGTGATGTTGGTACCGTATATAAAGAAATCATTCAAGTCGTGCCAAAATTAAGTGAAGCTCCGGCGGATAAAGAAGAAGACGACCGAGGACGTGTTGCCAAGGTGATTGATACAATCACTGGTATTTTCACACCAATTTTACCAGCGATTACAGCTGCGGGTATGTTAAAAGCAGTCTTATCACTACTCGTTGTATTTGGTTGGATTGAGAACACGTCACAGTCTTATCAAGTAATGGACTTTATGGCCGATGCTGCCTTCTACTTCTTACCAATCTTACTCGCCTCATCAGCGGCAGCGAAGTTTAAAACCAATGCCTATTTAGCGATGATGCTTGGCGGGATTTTACTCCATCCGAACTTTGTTAATATGGTTAATTCGTTAGAAGAAGGCCAAGGGATTACGTTCTTCGGGTTACCGATTACAGCGATTGGGTACGGATCATCAGTTATTCCGATTATTTTAGCGGTATGGTTTATGTCTTATATTGAACCGATTGCCGATAAAGTCTCACCAAAAGCAGTGAAATTCTTTACGAAACCGTTGATCACGATTGCGGTTGTAGGTACAGTTTCACTCACATTGATTGGACCGTTCGGTCACTTAATTAGTGATTATATCTCAACTGGTATTCAAGCCCTTGAATCATTTAGCCCATGGATTGTGCCACTTATTATTGGGGCATTTACACCACTATTTGTCGCAACGGGGACACACTATGGTCTTGTACCAATCGGTATTAATAACCGGATGACCAATGGTTATGACACAGTCATCTATCCAGGTATGCTCGCATCAAACGTCTCTCAAGGGGCAGCCGCACTTGCGGTCAGTATTAAATCAAAAGATTCAACCATTAAACAGTTAGCGTCTTCTGCTGGTCTTACCGCCCTCTTTGGTATTACTGAGCCCGCTTTATACGGGGTTAACTTACGTTACAAAACACCACTGTATGCGGCGATGATTGGTGGGGGTGTTGGTGGTTTATTTATGGGTATTTTCCGCGTCCGTAACTTCTCAGGTGGGGCACCGGGCTTACTTACTTTACCAAGTTATATTGGGGATGATACCCTCACTTACTTTACGTTTGCGGCTATTGGGGCAGCGATTAGTATTGTTGTTAGCTTTGTTATTTCATTTATTCTTTATAAAGATCCAGTAGATGACGCAGTAAAAGACGAAACAGTTGACACGACCGATGTTGCAGGAACAGATAATACCTTATCAAATCAGTCGATGACACTCGTTTCACCATTGAAAGGTCAAGCTTTACCCCTTTCCAAAGTAGCCGATGCGATGTTTTCTGAAGAAATTCTCGGTAAAGGAATGGCCGTCGAACCTTCTGAAGGTCTCGTAACAGCACCAGTAGACGGCATCATTTCAGCGACGTTTGATTCAAAACACGCGGTTGGCATCACGACGGATGACGGCATGGAATTATTGATTCACGTCGGTATTGATACGGTGCAACTTGGTGGTGAAGGCTTTAAGTATCACGTCAACAAGAATGACCGTGTAAAAGTAGGCGATCAATTAATTTCATTCGATATCGAATATATTAAAGAACAAGGCTATCCTGTCACGACACCACTTGTTATTACGAACTCAGCAGAATACGGTGACATTATCGGTCTAACAGAACAAACCGTGACACACGGTGACGCACTGATTCGCGTCGTAAAATAATCATAAACATTCACTATAAATGAAGACGGACAAGCAACGACTTGAGCCGTCTTCATCCATTGAAAGGAAGAGGAAATTATGAGTTTAAGAGCTGATTTTTTATGGGGCGGGGCAACCGCAGCCAACCAATGTGAAGGGGCGTATAACTTAGACGGCCGAGGACTAGCGAATGTTGACGTCGTTCCGACCGGCAAAGAGCGCTTTGATATTATTTCTGGTAAACGTAAAATGTTAGACTTTGAAGAGGGTTATTTTTATCCTGCTAAAGAAGCGATTGATATGTATCACCACTATAAAGACGATATTAAATTGTTTGCGGAAATGGGTTTTAAAACGTACCGCTTATCGATTGCATGGACAAGAATCTTCCCTAAAGGAGACGAGTTAGAGCCAAACGAACAAGGTCTTGCCTTTTATGAGGATCTGTTTAAAACATGTCAAGCTTACGGTATTGAACCACTCGTCACGATTACCCACTTTGATTGTCCGATTCATTTAATTAAAGAATACGGCGGCTGGCGTAATCGTAAAATGATTGAATTTTATGAGCGTCTAGTCCGTGTATTATTCACCCGTTTTAAAGGACTCGTGAAGTACTGGCTCACGTTTAATGAAATTAATATGATTCTTCATGCGCCGTTTATGGGCGCGGGATTAGTATTTGAAGATGGTGAAAATGAAGAGGAAATTAAATATCAAGCCGCTCACCATGAGCTTGTCGCAAGTGCTTTAGCCACTAAAATTGCGCATGAAATTGATCCGGAAAATATGATCGGTTGTATGCTGGCCGCTGGAGAATACTATCCTTTAACACCTAAACCAGAAGATGTCTTTTTAGCTCAAGAAAAAAACCATGAAAATTATTTCTTTATCGATGTCCAGTCTCGCGGAGAATACCCTGCGTACGCATTAAAACAGCTTGAGCGAAATAATATCATGATTAAGATGACGGAAGAAGATCTGGACACACTAAAAAACCATACCGTTGACTTTATCTCGTTTAGTTATTATTCATCACGTGTTGTCACGACGGATGATTCTGTTGAAAAAACAGCCGGTAATATTTTTAAATCAGTGAAGAACCCATATTTAGAGGCAAGTGAATGGGTTGGCAAATCGATCCACTTGGACTCCGTACAACGATGAACGCGATTTATGATCGCTATCAAAAACCACTCTTTATTGTCGAGAATGGCTTAGGTGCGATTGATACACCCGATGAATCAGGTAACATTATCGATGATTACCGCATCGACTATTTACGCGCCCATATTCAAGCGATGAAAGAGGCGGTTGAACTTGATGGTATTGACTTACTCGGTTACACGTCTTGGGGTTGTATCGACCTTGTCAGTGCCGGGACAGGAGAGATGAAAAAACGCTACGGTTTTATCTATGTTGACCGTGACAATGAAGGCAACGGTACACTCACACGTACAAAGAAAAAATCATTTGATTGGTATAAAAAAGTCATTGCATCAAATGGTGAAGACTTGTCTTAACTACTAGCTCTTCTATCATTTTACAATGTATAAGCAGAAAACAAAAAGAGACGTCAATGATCCGACTGGCTAAACGGCCGATCGGATCATTGACGTTCATCATTCTTTTCATACCTTTATTTTGTCTATTTTATCCCTTTACTTTTAATGCCTTTTCTTGAGCAATTAAACAAAGTTCTTGTGCTTTAAAGATATGGTCTTGTGTCATCGCTATTTCTGTCCCATTAATTGAATCAAGAATCATTTGACCAAAGAAAGGGAAGCCTACTTTTCCTGTCAGTGTCATATGTTCCACTTTGTCATTTGTTACGAGGTAGAGATGATTCCCTGTTTCTTCCGCGCCAACATTCGTATACTTTCGAAGTTCAATGGTGCCTTTTGTACCAGTAATAAACATCCGACCATCTCCCCAAGTCGGTAAGCCGTCTGGTGTGAACCAATCAACTTTAAAGTAAAACGTCGCCCCGTTCTCCCCCACAAGTGTCGCATCACCATAGTCTTCAAGTTCTGGTTTGTCTGGGTTGTTATAGTTGGCTACTTTACTATGCAATACAGTGGCTTCCTTATTGCCCGTGTAAGTTAAGAATTGTTCAATTTGATGACTACCGATATCCGCTAAGATGCCGCCGTACTTTTCTTTCTCAAAGAACCAACCCGGGCGATTGTTCTTATCTAAACGATGCGGACCAAAACCTGTCACTTGAATGACCTCACCAATCACACCTGCTTCAATCAGTTCTCCTGCTTTGATTGCCGATTCTACGTGAAGACGCTCAGAAAAGTAAACGAAGTAGCGCTTGCCCGTTTCTTTAACAACCCGTTTGGTTTCTTCTAATTGCGCGAGCGTCGTAAAGCCTGTTTTGTCAGTAAAGTAGTCTTTTCCACTCTGCATCACCTTATTTCCAAGTGCACTTCTAACGTTCGGAACCGCAGCTGCCGCAACAAGTTGAATCGACTCATCCGCTAAGATAATCTCAAGTGATTCAACCGCTTCAACAAATGGATAAGCTTCTAAATATTTAATCCGTTTTTCTTCATCTGGTTCATACACATATTGAACGGTGGCGCCCGCCTCAATTAAACCATTGGTCATCCCGTAAATATGACCATGGTCTAGCGCTGTCACCGCCACGTTAAACTCACCTGGTTCTACTACTTTATTGTTGATGCCTTTAGGTGCATAATTCATGCCGTCTTGTTTACTCAACGTTCATTCCCTCCTTAAAACAACTCACCATAACCGAGTCCTACTAAGTAATCGCGCGAATCTTTTAAGCAATCGAAAGGATCACGGCCATATTGATCATCTTGTTCGACGAGTAAGTAGCGCACCCCCGCCTCAAGGCTTGCTTCAATAATCGCTTTAAAGTCAAGCGAGCCGGTGCCAAGTTCAGCGAATTCAATGATATCTGTAAATTGTTGCATAAACGTCTTCATGTCCCCTGCATATAGAGCGTCAAGTGCTGATTCAGGTACCCGGTTCACCCGGTAATCTTTTAAGTGAATCAGTTCCACTTTACCTTTGTAATCATTAATCACATCCACTGGATTTAAACCGCCGCGGTGGACCCAGTGGACATCAAGTTCAAAGCCGAGTAGTGGTGCCTCACGACGAATAATATCTAATAAGTATTCCCCGTCATACTTGGTAAATTCAATATGATGATTATGGTAATAGAGCTTAATGCCTTCTTCTGTTAATTTTTCAGCCACCGCGTTCGCTTCGCGTGAGAATTCAATCACCTTCTCAAGTGAGGCCATTGCCTCAAATGGCAACATTCCAATGCGAAGTAAGTCACAATCTAATGTATGACAATCTTTTACGATTTTATCAAAGTCAGTCGTGAGTGATTCTTGCCCCGGTTGCATTGGCTTAAGTCCCGCCGTCATTGAAGCAATCTTCATTCCAAATTCTTCTGTCGCGCGTTTTATTTCACTCACATTTTCTTCTGTCATCGGAATTTGTGAGACTTCAATCGAATGGTACCCAAGTTCATGGACTTTTTTAAACGTTTCATAAGCCCCTAACTCTTCTACTTTCTCTTTTAACATCATCGCTTGTACACCAATTTTAGCTGTCATGTAAGTACTCTCCTTTATTGATTCGTTCGCCCGTCTTAGATGATTGTTTCATTAAATCAAGCATGATCATCGATGGGAGGCGTCTTGTACGGTAATATAGTCATTCGTCTGTGTTAATAGCGCTTGATAAAAGCTTCAATCGCTTCTTGATGACTGGGACCGTAATACGACTTCGATTTCGTTGATACTTTATCTTCAGCAATACAGACTTTCCCTTGGTCTGTTGTTTCATATAGCTGATAATCTTTAATCGTGAATTTGCCGCGTTCAAGAATGACTTGACATTCCACGCTTGAATTGGCCGCATAGGCATTCGTTGACATCGCAAAGCCATGGACGCCGTCACTAAAATTAATTTGGGCAACGGCCGTGTCTTCTACTTCAATCGGATAATCGGTAATATTCGAAAGACTTGCCTTCACATCAACAATGTCACCCGCAATATACTGCATCAAATCATACGTATGAATCGCTTGATTAATAATCGTGCCACCACCCGCACGAGCCATCATTCCGCGCCACGGCTTACTCGTGTAATACGACAGCGGACGGCCCCAGGCAACTAAGCCTTTAATCGCGACAAGCTTACCGTAATCATTGCTTGCTAATTTTTCTTTTAGTACTTTGACTGTCTCGTTATAGCGATTTTGAAAACAAACACCCACGCGGGCGTTTAAGCGTGCGGTTTCTTCATATAAATGACACGCCTCTTTGTAGTTTAAGGCGACGGGCTTTTCTAAAAAGACCGCAATACCTTTGTTGATCACTTGTTTTGCGACCGGCACATGTAAATCATGCGGTAAACAAATATGGACGACGTCGAGTGATTGTTTTCTTAAGAGATCGTCAATTTGGGTATAGAACGGGATGTCTCGATAAAGTTCGTGTTTGGTCGGATTGATATCACACACGGCCACAAGTTCTGCGACCGCACTTTCCTCAATCGCCTTCCGGTGAATAAACGAGACATCACCGAGTCCGATGATCGCAACTTTCAGCATCTACCTCATCCCCTTAACTGCGAAGGTCAAATTTACCTTCTTCTTTAATCCGTTTATTTAATTCACTTAAATACACGTCATCATCAAAGTCTTTAAGTGAGATTTCTTCACCTGTCCACGTTGATAAATGAATCGCATTCGCTAGACGCACCCCGTTAATACCTTCAGCACCTGGTGCAAGTAAATCTTCCCCGTGAAGAATGTGACGCGCGAAGTTTTCTAATACGCCTGAGTGTTGTTCGCCCCACGCACTTTCTTCAGTGAAGGTTTCCGTTGAATAGAGGTCTTCGGTGTTCATCTGACCCATAAACAGACGTTTCACATCTTCCATGTCCATATTTTTATTTAGCTCATTTTCTGATTCTTTTAGACGCTTCACCGTCACTGTCCTACTATCTTCAACGACGATTTTCCCTTTATCACCTAGAATTTCTAGACGGTCTGTCCCGAGTAAATCATGGGTACACGTCACAAACACACCGGTTGCGCCGTTTTCATATTCCATCACCGCTGTTACTTCATCTTCTACCGCAATATCGCGTCTAAAGCCGTGTTTGATTTTACTGTAGACTTTCGTTGGGACACCGGCAATCCATTGAATTAAATCAAGTTGGTGAGGCGCTTGATTGACTAAGACACCGCCACCTTCACCTCCCCATGTGGCACGCCATGCGCTTTGATCGTAATACGGTTGCGGGCGCCACCATGTCGTAATAATCCAGTTCGTCCGGCGAATCGGACCAATGTCACCGTTTTCAACAATCTGTTTGATTTTTTGATAGAGTGGATTATTCCGTTGATTAAACATAATCGCATAGGTCACGTCTTGTTTACTTGCCGCAAATTCATTTAAGCTTTTACTTGTTTGGTATACACGCCGGCTGGTTTTTCGTTTAAGACGTGGACGCCATTGTCAAGCGCAAACGTCGCCATCTCTGGGTGTAGGTAATGCGGGACTGTTGTGATAATCGCATCCACGTCCCCACTTGTGATCATTTCCTTATAGTCACTGTAAATCTTTTTGTTGGGGAATGCTTCTTTTAGCTTTGCTTGTTTTGCTTCATCGATGTCACAAATAGCGACTAAGTCCATGCTTTTGACCATACCTTGTTCAATAAAGCTTGCATACATCGAGCCTTGTGCGCCGTAACCAATAATACCAAAACGTAATTTCGTCATAATACATACTCTCCCTTATGATTGTTTAATTGTTTGCGATACTTTGATGGTGTCACGTTAAAGTGGGCTTTAAAATAGCGACTAAAATGCGCATCGCTTTCAAACCCATGTAACTTTGAAATGTGTTTGATCGTGTATTCCGGATGACTTTCTAACGCATGCGTTGCCTGAGATAGGCGATAACCCATGATGTACTGCATAATCGTTTGACCGGAAATATCTTTAAATACATGTGATAAATATGACTTACTTAAATTCACTTCTTTGGCGATGCGTTCAATTGATAGTGATTCCCGGTAATTTTCTGCGATAAATTTTGATACCCGCTCGGCGATCGCTGTTTTTTCATCTCCTCTCATATTAGGTTTATCTAAAATACTTTCGGTGCCTCGCTTTACCGATAGTAATAAATCAACGAGCACAAGTTGTTGTTCTGCCTGTTTATCATGATCGTCCACGGCCACTAAAAACGTTAGCCGTTTCAGTAATTCTTCAACTTTACTGATTGTTTGCGGACGAATAACACGCAATTTCCCTTGCTTATTTTCCTGAAAAATTGATAACAGATCTTCTAAATCTAAGAAGCGTAGTAACGGCATGAGCCAGTCACGGTCAAAGTGGATAATGCTTCGTTCATACGTGCCGGCATCTGAAAACAATCCCGCCCGGTGAACGGTTTTTCCGTCAATAAAAAGCAGGTCACCTGGTTTTAACATATACATGTGATCACCTATCAAAAACCGGCAACTGCTTGATGAAATAAATAAATTTCATCGTGTCGATGCGTATGAAACTCAAGCGGATAGTGCTTTCCTTTATGACGATAAGCCACTTGAATCGACTCTACCATATCGGCACCCCCTTCTTGTATACTTGTATTATAATCGAATGTCTCATATAAAACAATGACTGAAAGTGCTTACATTTCCCATTATATTGACTCAGACTGCTTTTGGCGAATCATATATTAGCTACATCAAATGCATAGTCTCCTTTCAATTCGGGTATATAATGTAAGTGAGTGTTTTTAGTTAGCTTGACGCCCCATTATTAAGTCGTTAATGATTATCATCAACAACAATTAAACGATAATAAATCGTCAGATATTTAATAAAAAAGTTTATAAATTTCTTTACGCTTTCAGATAAAAATAAGCTTAAACGACTGATATTAACGTGTTGTAAGCGCTTGTGATGATTTTATCGTATCGCTTGACTTTAAAAACAAATACTTTATAATAACTTATATCGAATTAGAATTATTATCGTTAATCAAATGTTGTTCACTTTTCAGTTAACGTTAATAATTGCTTATATATTCAAAATAAAAGGAGGATGACAATTTATGTCACTAATAGGTAAAGAAGTACTACCATTCACAGCACAAGCATTCAAACACGGAGAAGATTTCTTCGAGGTAACAGAAGCAGATCTTAAAGGTAAGTGGAGTGTCGTTGTTTTCTATCCAGCTGACTTTTCATTTGTATGCCCAACCGAGCTAGAAGATATGCAGAAAGAATACCCAGCCCTTAAAGAATTAGGTGTGGAAATATTCTCAGTATCAACAGATACACACTTTGTGCATAAAGCATGGCACGAACATTCAGATGCGGTTGGTTCAATCGAATATACGATGATTGGTGACCCATCACAAACAATTTCTCGCAACTTTGATGTACTAAACGAAGCATCAGTCTTGCGGACCGTGGTACGTTCTTAATTGACCCAGACGGTGTCATCCAAACAGTTGAGATTAACGCAGACGGTATCGGACGTGACGCGTCGACTATTATTAATAAAGTAAAAGCCGCACAGTATGTACGTAAACACCCTAACGAAGTTTGCCCAGCGAAATGGCAAGAAGGCGAAGAAACATTGAAACCAAGCCTAGATATCGTAGGTAAAATCTAAGGAGTGATTTCTTTATGCTAGACCAACAAATTAAGGAACAACTCAAGCAGTACTTAGCCCTGCTTGAGTCTGACCTTGTGATTCAAGTGTCACTTGGCGACGATAAACATTCAACAGAAACAAAAGAATTCGTGGATGAGCTCAGTCAAATGTCAGACCGGATTACGGTTGAAGAAAAAGACTTAGCACGCACGCCAAGTTTTACTATCGCTAAAAAAGGTGAAGAGGCGCGTGTTACATTCGCAGGTGTCCCACTTGGACATGAGTTTACCTCTTTAGTCATGGCTCTTTTACAAGTTAGTGGCCGTGCACCTAAAATTGACGATAGTCAAGTCGAACAAATTAAAGGGATTTCTAAAGAATTGAACTTTACAACATATGTGTCATTATCATGTCACAACTGTCCAGATGTTGTTCAAGCCTTAAACATTATGAGTGTGTTAAACCCTAATATTACCCATACAATGGTAGAAGGAACCGCTCATAAAGCTGAAGTCGAGAAAGAAAACATCATGGCTGTTCCAGCCGTCTACTTAAATGGTGAATTCTTAGAATCTGGTCGTATGACCCTTGATGACTTACTCGCCTTAGTCTCTACTGGTCCAGACCCAGAGGAACTGAATAGTAAAGATCCATTCGATGTGTTAGTCGTTGGTGGTGGCCCATCAGGGGCAACATCTGCGATTTATGCCGCACGTAAAGGCATTCGTACTGGCCTTGTTGCTGATCGTTTTGGTGGTCAAGTGATGGATACATTAGGTATTGAAAACTTCATTGGTGTGCCTTACACTGAAGGTCCTAAATTAATGGGTAACGTAGAAGCACATGTGAATGAGTATGACATTAATGTGATGAAGAGTTACAAGCGAAGAGCTTGAAGAAAAATGATCTCTTTGAAGTAGAACTTGAAAATGGTGCTGTCCTTAAAAGTAAAACCGTTGTTCTCTCAACCGGTGCGCGTTGGCGAAACATTAACGTACCTGGTGAACACGAGTACAAAAACAAAGGGGTCGCTTATTGCCCTCACTGTGACGGTCCATTATTCGAAGGTAAAGATGTGGCGGTTATCGGTGGTGGTAACTCAGGTATTGAAGCGGCGATTGACCTTGCGGGTATCGTGAAACATGTAACGGTGGTTGAGTTCTTACCAGAACTTAAAGCTGACCAAGTGCTGCAAGACCGCCTTTACTCACTATCAAATGTCACCGTGATTAAAAATGCGCAAACGACTGAGATTACAGGTGACGAAACCGTAAATGGTCTCACGTATAAAAATCGTGATACAGACGAAGAGCACCATATTGAGCTTGCGGGTGTCTTTGTCCAAATTGGTCTTGTACCTAACACAGACTGGTTAGGTGATACAGTTGAACGTAACCGTATGGGAGAAATCGTGATTGATAAGCATGGTCAAACAAGCTTACCGGGTGTGTTTGCCGCCGGTGACTGTACGGATACGCCTTATAAACAGATTATTATCTCAATGGGTTCAGGCGCTACTGCTTCACTTGGTGCGTTTGATTACTTGATTAGAAACTAATTTTCAAAAAAACAAGCCATCCGGTGTCTTAAGAGACTGGATGGCTTGTTTTTTATCTTGGTTCTCAATTAAAGAAATACAACGACATCATTCAACGCCTTTTTTCTTAATAACAAAAACACTGCCACCAATAAGGAGTGTCCCGATTAATAATAGGTTCATCGTTAGTGTTGCTGTATCCGGTAAACGTTCACCTTCTTCAGAGGTTTCTTCTTCTACTGTTGATTCACCTGATTCTTCGTCTGACTCGGTTTCTTCCTCTATCGCTGAATCATCTGTTTCTTCAGCTGGCGTCTCTTCTTCAACGGGTTGTTCTGGTTGTTCTGGTTCTGTTGGCGCTTCTGGTTCAACAGGCGCTGTTTCTTCTTGCGCCTTAACTTGAATACGATTTTCTGTCATGTCATAATCAACAGCACCTTCAGCTTCTGTTGTTTCTTGAATGTACTGGATTAACGCGCTTGTCACCAGTCCAGCATCTTCTTGAATCATCGTTGCTGCTGAGAAATTATATCCGTCACCACCTTCAACAATGAAGTTATTGGTAGCAATAGAATACGTTGCTTCTAAATCGATTGATTCTCCTTCAACAAACAAGTCTGAATCTGCGTATAGACCTTCTTCATCCGTATAGATTGTGTAAGTTAAGCCGATGTTTGCAAGTCAATCTGCGGACCGTAATCTTCTAGCGAACGATGATAGGAATAGGCGATGATCTCTTTTAGTTCACTACCTGTCATTTCAACAATCGTCACAACATTACCAAATGGATCTACAGTAAATACATCGCCTGCGGTAATATCTCCTGGGTCAATACTTGCACGAATACCACCATTGTTTGTAATAGCGATATCTGTGTTAGCAAAGTTACGAAGAGCATCTGTAATCATATTACCAAGCTGCACGTCACCCATCCAACGGTCTTCTCTTGATAAACCTGTATTAGTTTGGCCCAAAACCTCTGATAATAATTCTTCTGACGCGTCGTTAAAGCCATCAACCAACGCTTGTACTTCATTATCAACGACTTCATCGTCAAGCGCTTCTACCGGTTGTAAAGAACCTTCAACGGTTAACTCCTTTGTTTCTGAATCAAATATTAATGTTAACATACCAATGTTTCTTGCATTACTACCTGATTGGACAATCGCTGTACCATTGACCATCTCAGGTGTATCTAATTGAGTATGAGAGTGCCCCCCAACAATGACATCAAAGAAATCTGTTGCTTCTGCGATACGTCTATCATCAGCAATTCCAACGTGATTAAGACCAATAAGAATATCTACTTCATCTCGTAGCGATTCATATTGCGTAACTGTATCAAGGTAATTATCAAAACTTAAACCGACGATACCTGATGGGCTTGTGGCAGGCGGCGCTTCCGTTAAGCCGAGCACCCCTACTTTCACACCATCAAATTCAAAAATATGATAGGGTTCTACGCCATCAATTGGTATGGATGAATCAGTAATTGTCATATTTGCTGATAACCAAGGGAAGTTTGATAGCGTTTTGTTACTTTGAAACGCTTCTTGACCGTAATCAAACTCATGATTCCCAATCGTCATCGCATCGAGTTTCATCGCATTCAGCAGTGTAAAAATCGGTGTACCACCTTGCAAATCAACAACTGGATTACCACTTGACACATCACCTGCATCTAAATAGAGTGAGTGATCAACTTTCGCACGTTCTGCTTCTAAAAAGGCTGCCATCTTACCAAAATCATCAATACTTGCATGCATATCATTGGTGTGAAAGACTTTCAATGTAACAGGTTCTTCCGCACCAAAGACTGATAGTGGTGAGATTAAGACGAACAAAACAGCTAAAAAACCTAACAACATGACTTTACTTCGTTTCATTTACCCAACTCCTTTTATTTTTTCGGATGCACGATTAGACACCGCTATGTATCGTTCCAGGTATGTCGTCAGACGTCTAACAATGTATTCGCTTACAATTCTATCATAGTTTAAATCACTTACAACACTTCCTATATTAGTTCTAATTTTCTGATTAATCCCTCATTTTTTCCGATTGGGAATTTTCCCGGTTTAAGAGAAAAATATCTATACGTTGAACTCCTTCCCTTACTGTATTCAAAGTATTGTAAACGCTTACTATTGATGTTTTAATAAGAGTGTCAAAGCGATGTTAGGCTCAATTCTAACATCGTTTAGTCAATATCAAACATTTTAAAAGCTACTTAAAAAGAGACTGACACCACGAATTAAACACGATAAAGGAGGAACGACGTCAATTATTCTATTCATCAGACAGATCGATCGTAAGCCATTAAAAAAATGATGTGGAGGTTACATTATGTTTCAATCCTTAAAAGACAAAGTACAACGATTTGGTGGGGCGATGTTTTTCCCTGCGCTCCTCTTACCTTTTGCCGGTATTTTATTAGGTCTCACGGTTATCTTACAAAACCAGCAATTATTCCCCTTTGCGTAGAAGGTTCAACTTACTTTAAGATTACGGATATTTTCTTACAAACGTCACTCGTGATTTTTAACAACTTACCAATTATTTTCGTATTAGGTATTCCGATTACCTTGGCAAAAAAAGAAACGGGGCGCGCGACCTTAACGAGTTTTATTACGTATTTAACGTATAACTACTTTATGGGTTCGACACTCAGTTACTTCGGACCAACGTTCGGTGTGGATACGTTTGAAGCGGGTGCCTTAGGTTTAACTGAAATCGCCGGCGTTCTTACCCTTGACACGAACTTAGTCGGTGCGATTGTTGCGGCATCCCTTGCTGTATGGATTCACAATAAATATTACGACAAAGAAGTACCAAACATCCTACAAAGCTTTAAAGGGACACCACTTGTCATTATTATTTTGTTCCCAATCACTATTTTGGCAGGACTCGTTACGCTGTTTGTTTGGCCAACGATTCAAGATGGTATTTACGGTATGCAAAGCTTTATGGTTGAAGCAGGAGGCTTTGGCGTTTGGACATTTACCTTCCTTGAACGAATTTTGATTCCAACAGGCTTGCACCACTTCATTTATGGTCCCGTCTTCTACGGACCGGTTGCATCGATGGTGGAACAGTCAACTATTGGATTCAGAACTTATCCGACTTTGCCAGTTCAACTGATAGCTTAACATCACTCTTCCCACAAGGTGGCTTAATGCTTACGGGTATGGGTAAAACATTTGGTACAACAGGGGCAGCGATTGCGATGTACTTAACCGCTAAACCTGAAAACAGAAAAAAAGTCCTCGGTCTCTTAATTCCAGCCGTTGTGACAGCCGTACTTACTGGGATCACTGAACCGATTGAGTTTACGTTCTTATTTGTTGCACCACTGTTGTTCTTTATGCACGCATTACTGTCTGCCACTATGGCAACAACGCTATATGTACTCGGCTTATCTGGGAACTTCCAAACAGGCTTTATCGACTTCATCTTCCAGAACTGGTTACCACTTGGCGCTAATCACTGGCTCATTTATGTGATTCAATTCGCCGTGGGTGTTTTATTCTTAGCCCTTTACGTTGTCATCTTTAGAGCACTGATTAAGAAATTTGACTACAAAACACCAGGACGTGCGGCTGATGTCTCGCTGAAGACAAAAAAAGATTACAAGCAAAGTAAACAAGCAGGAGACACTGGAAAATCAGTGGACCAAGAACTTGCCGAAGGGTACCTCGCGGCACTTGGATCAAAAGACAATATCGATAGTATTACGAACTGTGCCACGCGACTGCGTGTAAAAGTTAAAGACTTAGATCAAGTCGCAACTGATGAAGCATTTATGGAAATCGGCGCTGCTGGTGTCGTTAGATCAGGTCATAACTTACAAGTCATTGTGGGACTTAGAGTGCCTCAAGTACGAGGAAATATAGAAGATTTAATGAACTAACCGCATATACACTTAACTTAGGATGGGAATAGATAGATAGATCAAAGGTTTACCATCATTTATATTATTTTTAACCAATAAAGGAGACGATTTAAAATGAAAAAACACTCAATTGTTATCGCAGGCGGCGGCTCTACATTTACACCAGGGATTGTCCTGATGCTTCTAGACAACTTAGACCGCTTACCGATTCGTCAAATCAAGTTTTATGATAATGATGAAGCACGCCAAGACATTGTTGCGGATGCGTGCGAAGTCATCATTAAAGAAAAAGCACCTGAGATTAACGTCGTTAAAACGATTGATCCAGAAACAGCGTTTACCGATGTTGACTTTGTGATGGCACATATTCGTGTCGGTAAATACAAAATGCGAGAAATGGATGAGAAGATTCCGCTTAAATACGGCGTGGTTGGTCAAGAAACGTGTGGACCAGGTGGGATGAGTTACGGTATGCGTTCGATCGGTGGGGTATTAGAACTCGTCGATTATATGGAACAATACTCACCAGATGCCTGGATGTTAAATTATTCAAATCCAGCGGCGATTGTCGCTGAAGCGACGCGTAAATTACGTCCAAACGCTAAAATCTTAAATATTTGTGACATGCCAATCTCAATTGAAAACTTAATGGCTCAAATTCTCGGCCTAAAGTCACGCAAAGAGATGCAAGTCCGTTACTACGGGCTGAATCACTTCGGTTGGTGGACATCCATTACCGACCAATCAGGGAATGATTTAATGCCACAACTAAAAGCTCACGTGAAAGATCATGGTTATGCGGTTGATTTCTCTAATGCGGGTCAACACGTGGATAAAAGCTGGCAAGATACCTTCAAAAAAGTAAAAGACGTCTATGCGTTAGCACCTGATACGATGCCAAACACGTACTTGAAGTATTACCTCTACCCACAAGATGAAGTAGAGAAAACAGATCCGAACTATACCCGCGCAAACCAAGTGATGGATGGCCGTGAGAAGCATGTCTTTACCGAATGTAAACGCATTGCCGAAAACCAATCAACCGAAGGGGCAACACTTGAGATTGACGAGCACGCATCATACATCGTCGATCTTGCTCGGGCGATTGCTTATAATACCGGTGAAAGAATGTTACTCATCGTTGAAAATAACGGCGCTATTTCAAACTTTGAGCCAACGGCCATGATCGAAGTACCATGTATCGTCGGTAAAAATGGTCCAGAACCACTCACACAAGGAGAGATCCCTCGCTTCCAAAAAGGCTTAATGGAACAACAAGTGGCGGTAGAAAAACTGGTCGTCGAAGCTTACGAAGAAGGATCTTACCAAAAATTATGGCAAGCTCTTACGCTATCGCGCACAGTACCTAACGCACGTGTCGCTAAAGCGTTGCTAGATGACTTAATTGAAGCAAATAAAGATTTTTGGCCAACATTAAAATAATTAATCAAATCAAACCATTCACTTTCGGGCGGACGATCAACCATCGTCCGCCTGCTTTTTCTTATACCCATTAAATATTTAAACGCTCTCATTATTATATCATTCATGATTTGTCCATAGTCACACCTACTTTTCTTCGCTATAATGAAGCTAACAAGAAGGGGGGATGCTAAATGTTTCAAGCACTCATTCATAAACATGCCGATGACTTAACTGATAACGATTATTACATCTTAGACTATATTGAAAGACATCCTGATGATGCGCAAAAAATGACGATTATCGCCTTAAGTGATGCCTGCATGACATCAAAATCAACCATCTTACGTCTCACCCAAAAACTAGGGTTTTCTGGATTTAGCGAGTTTAAATATTATTTAAAGGAACATGCCACAAAAGAAGAAAATCTATCAGATTTATTCGAACTGTCACGTTATGACGTTGACTATACGTGCCAACTATTCGAAGAAATGGAAAAGCAACCAATCTATGAATGTATTAATCACGCACATAAACTCTATGGCTTTGCGACCGGTTTTGGACAAGAAAATGCCTTACGTGAATTAAAACGCTATTTGTTTACCTCCGGTAAACATCTCTATCACTTACCTGCTTTAACAGAATTTCAAATGGCCTTAAAGGAAATGACACCTGATGACTTCGTGATTTTAATTTCTTTAAGTGGTGATGTGAATCCGATTCTTAATGATTTAAAGCGCTTAAAAGCAAAAGGCATCCCCACGCTCTCAATCACAAGTTTTAAAAACAATCACTTAGCCGAACACTCTACCTATCACTTATATTACCAATCAACCGATCTCGGTACGTTTAACGGTCATATGCAAAAATCATTTATTGGACTTCAAGTCCTGATTGATTTATTATTCCGCGGCTTTTTAGATTATAAGAAAAACAGCTAATGCAAATGATTAGCTGTTTTTCTATTGCTTTTATGCTCATTAAATATGTTACGACAAACGACAGGTGAGCGTTTTATATTACCTGTCATGAGACATGTCTGACTTATTTTGTGTCGTCAACCGGTAAGCCGTCAAATACGCCGTCACCGGAACAATGAGTAACACACCCATACCGGACAACAGAATCGTCACAATCTCTTGGACAAACACTTTTGCATTTAGCACTTCACTTAAATGATAACCCATGTCGAAAAAGCGAACGAGTAACGCCAGATAACTACCGAAAAAAGCAAAGAATAGTGTATTCGCACTCGTCGCAAGTAAATCAATCCCCACCCGCATCCCACTAGAGAAGAGTTCTTTACGTGATTGGTTAGGGTTATGACGATACAGTTCATACATCGGTGAAGCAACGGAAATAGCTTCATCGGTCACCGCTCCGATGGTACTTAAAATAATTACGGATGTGATGACTTCGGTGAAATTCACACCAAAATAGAACGAATAAATCGCCAGTTCTTCCACTTCTTCTGTACTAAATCCTCCCACATGTGTCCAGCGGACAAAGAAATGAATCACACCAATTAAGACAACCATGGTCATCATTGTTGCTACAAAGGCGGTGGTCGTTTTTTTATTCTTCCCGTTAATAAAGAATAAGGTCACATAACTAATGATGATGCTAGCGATCAAGGTAATGATCATCGGGCTTGCGCCAGGGTCCGTCATAATGAGTACCGCTATAATAATCACACTGACGTGAATCAACATGACACTAAAGCTTAACAACCCTTTCTTTCCACCAATGACACTCATTAACACAAAGAGGATGAAAGCAAGTACACTGACTGAGGTCATGTCCTCTCACCTACTTTCGTAAAGAGCACCGCAAAGAGAATAGAAATGGGAATGGTAAGAACGATCCCAATGCCGCTGCTTAACGCACGAACGAGTTCAAGCGAGAAATTCATTGATAAACTAAAGCCGAGCGACGCATCATTTAATAAGTAAATTAAAAGCGTTGGTATCGTCCCACTGATATAAGCAAAAAAGACAATCGTCGTCATCGTACCCATAATATCTTGACCGACCTGTCGACCAGAAGCAATCAATGCTTTTGTCTCAATCGTTGGGTGCTCTTGTTTAATTTGAAACAAGGTTGAGCCAATCGTGACTGCAACATCCATGACCGCACCAATCGCGCCGATAAGAAGCCCAGCGGTAAAGACCGCATCCGGGTGACGCGTCAGTAATCCCATCTCTTCAAACCTTAATCCTTGTTGATTTGTTAGTCTTAAGACGAATAAAGTAATGATCATCATCATCGCTAAGCCGGTAAGCGTCGACAAAATGGCACTAAGTGTTTTTTTCGTCAAGCCACTGACAAAAATTAACGACGTCACTGTCATAATTATAGCTGCCACACTCATAAGCGCAAGTAATGACGTGTTAGGTTGACTCACAAAGTAATAAATCGCACCGGCCATAATCGTGACATGAAACAGTAAACTTAAGACCGCAAATAACCCTTGCCGCTTACCAATTATAAGCATCATCAGTAAAAACAAACTAAATAAGACGAGTACCTCTTGATCGCGTTTCACCTCAATGACTTCAGCTGTTAGTTCATTACCTTCACGCAGAGTGACAAAAACCTTATCCCCCTCCTTAAGTGCCGCATGATACGGCGAACTGTCACTATATTCATACCGCATCGTAAGCATATCTCCACGATACGGTGTATTCTTTAGCTCCGCTTGAAATGTGACGTCATAAACGGTATCTACCGCAACGCCCGCATCATTCGTCTGAACGACCGTTTCTGCTGCATTTTCAATCTCGACTAATTCAACAATGGGTCGCTCATATAACGTATTTATCCCCATGAGTAAATAAGCACTGATCATACTTAGTAAGAGACTAGCCGCTACGATACTTTTCATTGTCCGTTTTTTTACTGTCCACATAAATTTACCTCATTTCGAAAAAGACTGGTAAATGTTTAATATCATTTACCAGTCTAGTGTATACCTATTCTGATTCTTTCGGAAGCGTTAACCGAAAAGTGGTACCAGATTCAGACGTTTCAACTAATACCAGGTCACCACCTAATGCTTGGGCCATCATCTTACTTAAACTTAATCCAAGCCCTAATCCACGTGTCGTATACTTTTTATTTTCACCACGATAAAAACGCTCGAAAATATAAGGAATATCCTGTTGTTCAATCCCTTGACCTTGATCACTCACTTCAATGATATACGTGGTGGTTGCTTCTGTTACGGTGACTGAAATCATTTGGTTACCATCCGTTGCCTGGTTAGCGTTTTGTAAGAGATTCGTCATAATTTGTTCAACACGGACCGGATCCGTTTGTAGATTGATAGGGGACGTCACTTTTAGATTGAGTTGTCCCTTACTTGTCACTTCAGGTATGAGATTAAACCGCTCAATCACACCTGCTAACAACGTACCGAGTTCTAATTCCTGCAGGGATACTTTAACCGCATCCAGTGAAAATTGATTGAAATTCAGTAAATCCTTGACCATCTGTTTAAGTTTGGCTGTTTCACTAAGCGAGAGTTTAATAAATGTTTTTGCTTCTGCTTCTTGTACTACACCACTATCAATCGCTTGAAGTAGTCCGCTGATGGATGTCACCGGTGTTTTTAATTCGTGGGTGACACCGGCTAATAACTCTGTACGGAGTGATTCTAATTGATCAAGTTTATGCGCCATTTGATTAAATCCTCGCATCAATTCATCAATTTCCCGTTCACGAGCGCCTTCGGGTAAGTGAATCTGATAATCTCCCGCTTCAATCTGTTTAGCTGCTTGACTTACAGCGGTAATAGGCTTGGTAAGGCGTTTCGTCATGATAAAAATCGTAATAAAACCGATGAAACCGAGCGCCACCAACATGAAAAAGAGTTGCACATACTCTTGATCGACGGCCATGAGGTCACTTCGTTTGCTCATTAACACGACGTAACCATAACGGACATCTTCATTCTCAATTGGCGCTGTGACAAGATAGTATGTTGTGTCGTCAATAAGCTTTTCGAATACAGTCTCATCACTTGCTAATTCGCTTTCTGATAAAGAAGGTGACGGCGACACAAAAGGCGGATCTGTTTGAATGACCTCACCGATGATAGTCGTTATTACGGTAATCGGACGAGGATTTAATTGTTCAAACTGAGGTGGCTCATTCAATCGATTCGCATCATCACTGTCGCTACGGTTATTCACCACTCGATTAGCCGTACTCTCTGCCATCACGGCCATTAAATCAAGCCGATTGTCTTTTGTCGTTTCTCTAATCCAGATAACAAAGACTAACATAATCACAAGTAAACCGGCAATCAGAGCCAATAAATAACGCGTAATAAATACTTGATTAAGCGATGGTTTTACCTTATTCATTTTTGACATATAGCTGATACCCCAATCCGCGTAATGTTTTTATCTCCCTTCTGATTGTGGCCAAGGTCCGAGGGCTTTTCGTATGCGTTTTATTGCTAAATCGACCGCACGATCACTCCCGTCATAATCATACCCCCACACCGCATCAATCAATTGGTCACGAGTGAAGGTTTGATTCGGGTGCTCGGCTAAGAACAATAACACCGCTAAATCCCTTGGGGTTAATACAACTGGCTGACGATTCAACATGACGTGATGCGCTTTAAAATCAATTGATAACTGACCAAATGTCACACGATCTGCATCTTTCACTCCGCTTCGTCTCAGCACCGCTTGTATTCTTGCGAGCACTTCTTCTGCTTCAAACGGCTTCTCAATATAATCATCTGCCCCACCGTTTAATCCGGTTAATTTATCATCAATATCTCCAAGCGCCGTCAACATAATCACGGGTACCGTTGAGGCTATTCGAATCTCTTTTAATACATCCCAACCATTTTTATATGGCAACATGACATCAAGAATAACAATCGACGGTGTCATTTCTTTAAATCGCTTGATTCCCTCTGTCCCGTCATAGGCTTGACTAACTAAAAAGCCTGCCTTTTTTAAATAAGCTTTTAATACTTCACTAATCGCATAATCATCTTCAACAATCAACACGTGTTGGCTCATGATTATTCCCTCATTTCTATCCGTGTTTTATTATCTCATTTATTGTACCAAAAATTTGTGTCAAACAGATGTCGGAGGAACAAATGATTAGTAAAATTTTTGAATATATTTTTTTCACCTTTGACATACAGTTGACACATTCCATCGCTAAAATTAATCGTGTTGACAGACAAAGGAGGTAAAAACATGTTAAAAGGACGTCATGAATTAAAACATATCATTTCAATGTCCGACTATTATATTTTAAGAAAAAAATTGCAGCATTTACTAACAACGGATTGTCATGCGAATGACAACGGCCGCTATCACATTCGTTCCCTTTATTTCGACAATCACGAGCACAATATCTTAGACGAGAAGAAAGAGGGGTATCTCAACCGAGACAAATATCGGATTCGGTTATATGACCACAATCATCACCACTTATTTCTTGAACGAAAGAGTAAACGTCATAATCAAACCTTTAAAACAAAGGCCTGCTTAACAACGCCCGATTATCAACGACTGATGACGGGTGAGGTAGATTGGATGACTCAACATAAAGACCAATTAATCAAAGATTTTTATCAAGAAATAACGCTTCGACAACTGAAACCACAGACCGTCATTGATTATCAGCGAGAGGCGTTTACGTATCCTTACGGTAAAGTCAGGATCACCTTTGATTCTCATGTTCAGTCGAGTCTATACAACATCGATATGTTAAACCGTTATTTACCGATGGTAAATTGTTTAGAACCAAATGAAGTGATTTTAGAAGTGAAATACGACGACTATTTACCGTCTGTTATTAAGCCGTTAATACAGTTTCCTGATACGAAGCAGGATGCGTGTTCTAAATTTCAACTGAGCCAAATGTATGGTTAATGATTTTATCAAGTCAAACAAGTATATCAATCATCCGTTATCAATTATAATTAAAGGGAGTTATTAATATGGAAACAAACATTACAAATTTTACTGATATTTTTAAATCAAGCTTTCTCGATCAAGCAACGAGCTTCTCAATGTTAGATGCCGTTTTTGCGATTCTTGCCTCATTTATTCTAGGCTTGTTTATTTTCTTTATCTATAAACAAACCTTTAACGGGGTCATCTATTCCCATTCGTTTAATATTAGTCTCGTCATTATGACCATGACGACAGCTCTTGTGATTATGGGGATTAGCCAAAATGTGTTACTGTCTCTTGGAATGGTCGGTGCCTTATCAATTGTACGTTTCCGTACACCAATCAAAGACCCAATGGACTTAGTCTTTTTATTCTGGTCCATCATTACTGGGATACTCGCGGGCGCCGGTCTCATCCTTCTAGCTGTTATCGGTACGCTCGCAATTGGTCTCGTTCAATTATTGTTCTACAATCGATTAACACCTGATACGTCTTATTTACTGATTGTTAAGTACGACGGGGACCTTGCTCAAACAATTGAACAAACCGTTAAACAAACAGCGAAAAAAGCGAAACTAAAATCCTCGTCACAAATTTCTGGTGGAGAAACAGAAATCACCTATGAATTACGTTTGAAAACCGCTGACCAAGCGCTCACAAAAACACTTGCCGAACTAAGCGGGGTGCGCTCTGCGGTTATGTTGAGCTATGACGGTAACTTTACGGCCTAATTTCGAAAGGAGACACTATGCGAAAATTAATGATGTTAGCCATTACCTTGATATTATTTTTGTCAGGGTGTATGGCTGAAGAGACGACGAATGAAATAGCAACAGAAACAATCACAAAGCCACTTGAGGCCATCACGACTTATTCTGATTGGACGGATGAGGCAACCATGGTGACATTAAACGATCGCACGATTTCTGTTGAAGGAGATGGTGCCATCACTCAACAAGATGCTGACATTTATATTAGAACCTCAGGTACTTACGTCTTTTCTGGCGAGTACAATGCAGGGGCGATTATTGTCGACCAAGAAGATGACGGCGTTGTACGCCTTGTACTAAATGGCGCCTCTATTGAAACAGATCAACCAACGGCCATCCATATTGAACAAGCGGATGAGACGATTCTATCTGTCGCACCTGAGACTGACAACACACTCATCTCCACGGCCACGACAAAAGATGAAGACCTTACGGCCGTCTTATTTAGTCGGGAGACTTAACCATTAATGGGAGTGGGCAACTAACCGTTGAAACATCAAGCAATGACGGAATCACGAGTCGTGATGACTTACTGATTACCGAAGTCACACTTGATGTCACTGCACTTGATGACGGGATTGTTGGACGAGATATGACTTATATCACTCACAGCACCTTATCGTTCACGCGGGCGGAGATGGGATCAAAACGACAAACGAGGACGACAATAAAGGTAACATCACCATCTTATCTAGTGACATGACAATTGAAGCCGAATCAGATGCCATCCAAAGTATCGCCTCTTTATATGTCGAAGAGGGAAACTATACACTCACATCTGGTGGCGGTGCACCAGAGACGATTTCCTCCACCAATGACCAGCCGATGGGACAAGTTGGTGGGCCATTAAATATAGAGATAATCGTTACTCAATTAATTGAAGCAAATGACCTTGATGATGATGTAAAAGAACAACTGCTCGTTGCTGAATCAATCGATGAGATTCGCACCATCCTTGAAGAGAACGGCGAATCTTTAACCACAATGCCCGGCGATAGAGGCGAACGTCCTGAAGGGATGACGCCCCCTGGAGGTATGGAGGGTGAGAACGGACAGATGGCGCCACCTGATGGCATGCAGGGCGAAAACGGACAAATGACACCACCTAATGAAATGGAGGACGACACGACAGATGATGAAACGATGGATGAGACGTCTGATGATACCCCTTCAACTAAAGGATTAAAAGCTGAAAATACTCTCGTGATCGCTTCAGGCACTTTCACCATTAACAGCTTAGATGATGCGATTCATAGTAATAACGAGATACAAATAGACGGTGGGACCGTTGTTCTCTCTAGCGGGGATGACGGCATTCATGCGGATAACGTTTTAACGATAAACGCAGGCGAACTCACGGTTGAAAAAAGTTATGAGGGGATAGAAGCTAACATCGTCACGATACATGATGGCTCACTTAACATCACATCAACGGATGATGGGATGAATGCTGGTACTGGTGCCTCAAATGGAGAGACAGGCTACTTGGCCATTCATGGTGGAGACATAACGATTGATGCATCAGGCGACGGTATTGACTCTAATACGACCGTCGATATGACGGGAGGAACCGTTATCGTGAACGGCCCGGTTGATGGTGGTAACGGCGCCCTTGATTATGATGAAACCTTTACGATTTCAGGTGGAACATTGATCGCGGCTGGAAGTAGTGCGATGGCACAAGGTCCGTCAGATACTTCCTCTCAGCCAAGTATCGTCTATCAATTTGATCAATCAACAACCGAGGCTATTGCCCTGACAGATGACAGTGGTCAATTCATTCTAGGCTTCACGCCAACGAAAAGCTATCAGACGATTGTTGTATCCAGTCCATTGCTTCAAACAGACACGACATTTACTTGGCATACGGCTGTTGAGGTTGACGGGGAAGCTGTCAACGGATTAATTACGGAGGGCGTAATCACAACGTCAACGGAGCTAGACTTTACGCTAACAGATACATTAACATATCTGACACCTTCAGGCGTAAGCAGTACCCCGCTCACAGAATCCGGCTTTGGCGGAAGACCTAATAGACCCGCTAAGTAGTCCGGTTGCAAAATATAATATTAACTACTACAAGTAAAAACAGCACAAAGAAGCAACGCCTTTAGACAGGATTAAAGTCTAAAGGCGTTATTTTTTGGTTGTATAATAGGTGTTTGAATAATAGACAATATGGATGAACTATTAATACAATATATGACGAAGTGATTGGTCTTCATTAAAGGTATGAAGGTTATATAAGACGAGCAGTTCACTGAGCTCGTATTCTTTCATATACGCCTTGAGTGACTGTTTATAATAACGCGGATCAATCAAATGAATCTCATCGTAATGAGGTAGTAGAAACGGGATAAAGCTATCAGCATACGAATCTTTTACGACCATAAGCTTTCTATTTGTTTTCTCTTCATGATTAACCTCTATCTTAATCAGCGAATCATTCCCATCTAGAAAGAACCGATATTGATCCGTTTTATCTAAATACTGAGGATGGGTATAGTGATCCGTCACCCTACCGTCACTGTAAGTGATGGTTAAGTCAAGCGCATCGGTCACGTTAAACCATTCAATCGTATCCTTTGGTAAGGTTAAATCATGAAACTTGCGGTAACGCGTACCCGGAAAATCAGTTGAAACAACTTCAGATTGATAATCCGATAGTGGCTTTGCTTTTTCGTTAAACCATCGTTGATAAGCTAAGTACGCCCCGCGCATTGTCCAGTGATGATCGGTATGATAATAGATAGTGTCTTCTTTATATTGACGTAATACCTCACTCACATTAACGGTGTCCATATCAAGGCGCTCGTCTATTGTTTGTAATACATGCGCTTGGTCATCTGTCGGTAAGTACGCCGGTAAGTCTGCTTCATATATAGCGACTTGATTTGGGACAATCATCACCGTCATATCAAAAAGAGCTTGATTAGACTGGTGAAACTGATTGATCGCTTCAAGATTTTTTAACAGATTGTCTTCTTGATAAATAAACGGTTCAATTAAATAATCCCCTGCTTTTACGACGCCGTTATTTTCTCTTTTAAGTAGCGCTTGTTCTGTCTTTGATTTTAACGTAAGGAAAACATCTTTACCGGCGATTTGGTCAGCTAAATACGTTTCGATGTCATCCATAAAGGACCCGTCAAGGATTGCTTCCAGTTCTATAGCGGGCATCGTTTGTAAGTAACGATTTTCCGTTTCTGAAAAGGTTTGGTCTTTCATTATGAAGGTCAACACCGCCAGCATACCAAAAAAACCAATCATCAACATCCCTATTAATCGTCTCATCCTACCTCTCCTCTCACATTAAAACCGGAAATAAATAAACGGGTTAAATGACTGATCAACAAGGTAACCCATCGCTAACACCACAAGAACCATCACGAATAAACTTTCTACTACCATACTGTGCGTGAGGTATTTTTCATGATTATACGCTTGTACACATTGGTTGACCCGATGATGGCAACCACTAACAACACCGCATATTCACGCAGATAATATAACAGTGCCGTCGGCGGCGCTTCAAAGATAACCAGTCCTGTGATGTAGTCCACTAACTCATTAATGTCTGTGAAACTAAAAATCAACCAGCTAATAAGGACAACCCCGAGGGTATACATCCGCTTTAATATGACCGGCAGCTTGTGTGAGACGTGAGGACTGATATACGTCTCCGCAATTAGAAACATACCAAAATATAAGCCCCAAAGAATAAAGTTGACACTCGCCCCGTGCCAAAGCCCCGTTAAAAACCAAACGATGAGCACGTTTCTTAACCATTTCACTTGTCCGACCCGGTTACCTCCAAGCGGGATGTATAAATAATCCCTAAACCACTGACTCAGTGTGATATGCCAACGTCGCCAGAAGTCTTTAATCGAAGTGGCTTGATACGGATAGTTGAAGTTTCCGGAAAATGAAAGCCAAACAGACGACCTAAACCAATGGCCATATCAGAGTAGCCACTAAAATCAAAATAAATATGTAAACCATAACTCAATCCAACAAAGACACTCACCGAAACGGATATAGGTTCAATGGCTGTCAGTTGTTCATACAAAGCCGCCATTTGATTGGAGATGAGGACTTTTTTAGCTAAACCATAACTAAAGAGAAACATACCTTCTGTTATGTCTTCTTTTGTGACAACCCTCTTTTTCAATTGATCATCAATCGCCTCATAACGGACAATCGGTCCGGCGACAAGTTGTGGAAACAGTGATACATACATAAGAAAGTCAATCAGGCTGTGATTCACTTTTACTTTCTTTCGGTAGACATCAATCGTATACGAGAGCGTTTGAAACGTATAAAAGCTAATTCCAATCGGTAAGGGTAATTCTAATAGGCCGATGTCTAATTGAAACGCTTTGTTTAGTAAGTCTATAAGAAAATCAGCATATTTAAAGAAAAACAACACGCCTAAATTAATGACGAGTGACGACAGTAAGACGAGCCTTCTTAACCCATCTCTTTCGTCAAATCGCCCCATTAAACGGCCATGAAGATAGTCCATCCCCCCCGAAAAGATCACGAGGAAGACATAAACCGGTTCTCCCCACGCATAAAAAAGGAGGCTAACAATAAGTAGCACTCCATTTTTTAGCCGCTTTGGACTAACGATATAACTTGCTAACGCAAGGGGTAAAAAGATCAATAAAAATGTCAGTGAGCTAAAGACCATCGTTAGTCCTCCTTTACATCACCCTATAGGATTGAAGCAGCCGCTTATTCAGCTCCAGCTGCTTCATCAAAATCGTTTCGATATTTTCTGGGTGATCATACGTAATATAAATCAAATAGTTACCAGCTGTTTTAATAATGTTATTCTCAACTTTTTCATATTGATCCGGTAAGTACTGACTCCAAACATTCACTTGATTCTCTAAATATGCCTCTAAACCTTCTTTTACTGCAGGTACATCGTCTGCTGATGCGGCCTCTAACACAATAATCGTGGTAGAATTCACATTCATCATTGACTGATAACCAAAGCCAGAAGCGAGTAGATCACGTTCAATCCCCATTGTATCGATGTACATTTGACCCGCCGGGTCTTCTTCATCGGTTAAATTAGCACGTTGTAACATGCCTGTCTCCCCGCCCATATCCTCACTGATTTGACTTTCAACTTGATTCATCACTTCTTCGGTATTCATGGTGACTGCTTCTGTCTCATCTGCAGAATCTCCTTCTGAGCTACTTCCACACGCCGCCATTACCATCGTTAAAACAATTAAACTAACAACTAACCATACTTTTTTCATGTTTATCCTTCCCTTTCTTATGTATATCTATGTCATTAGTCGCCATCAATAGTAAAAGGTTACAACTTTTTTAAAAAGTTGTAACCTTTTACTTAAGCTAAATCTTCACCGTTTGAAGCAATCACTTTTTTATACCAATCAAAGGATTTTTTCTTCGTACGTTTTAGCGTCCCGTTACCTTCATTATCACGGTCAACATAAATAAAGCCGTAACGCTTCTTCATCTCACCTGTCCCTGCACTGACAAGGTCAATACAACCCCAAGACGTGTAACCGAGTAAATCAACGCCATCAATCTCGACGGCATCTTTCATCGCTTTGATATGTTCACGTAAATAGTCAATCCGGTAATCATCTTCAACATAACCTGATTCATTTGGTGTATCAATCGCACCTAAGCCGTTCTCTACAACAAACAACGGTTTTTGGTAACGGTCATAGAGTGCGTTCATTGTTGTTCTAAACCCGAGCGGGTCAATTTGCCAGCCCCATTCACTCGCTTCTAAGTACGGGTTTTTTACTGAGGCAAAGATATTGCCTTCGGTTTGTTCGTTTAATTTAGGATCCGTTGTCACAACACGGGATGAGTAATAACTGAATGAAATAAAGTCGACCGTATGGTTTTTAAGTACTTCTAAGTCTTCCGCTGTCATCTCAATCTCAATGCCTTCACGTTCTAACTGTTTTAACGCATACGCTGGGTACTCCCCACGTGACTGGACATCGATAAAGAAATAGTTTTCTCGGTCTTTTTGTTGGGCCAAAAAGACATCTTCTGGCTTGCACGTATACGGATAGTTTAAGCCAGCCGCCAACATACAGCCAACCATATTATCTGGGTCGACTTCATGGGCCACTTTTGTGGCGACCGCACTCGCCACAAGTTCGTGATGGGATGCTTGATATTTCACTTGTTGTTCATTTTCTCCCTCTTCAAACACAAGGCCTGCGCCCATAAACGGCGCATGGAGGATCATATTAATTTCATTAAAGGTAAGCCAGTACTTCACAAGCCCCTTAAAGCGGGTGAATAACACGCGTACTAAACGCTCATAAAACTCAATCATCTTCCGGTTACGCCAGCCGCCGTACTCTTTAATTAAATGAATCGGACAATCAAAGTGGGTAATCGTGACAAGTGGTTCAATCCCGTATGCTTGGCATGTTTTAAAGAGATCTTCATAAAAGGCAAGCCCTTGTTCATTTGGTTCTAGCTCATCACCTTTAGGGAAAATCCGCGTCCACGCAATCGATAAGCGATACGTTTTAAAACCCATCTCGGCAAACAGTTTAATATCGTCTTTGTAGTGGTGATACATATCAATTGCTTCTTTGGCCGGATAAAAATACCCTTCTTCAAAATCAAGCATTTTACGTTTACCTGCGATAATTGGGAAGCGGTCCTTACCTGTTGGTACGACATCGACATTTGCGAGTCCTCGTCCATCTTGGTTATAGGCCCCTTCACATTGGTTAGCCGCTGTTGCGCCACCCCATAAGAAATCTTTTCTAAAACCCATACGCATTTCCTCCTCTAGATTTTTATGTTTTATTTAATTGGTATCTTTTGTTCTTATCTTTATCGTATCATATTTCCAAGTTATCACTCGGCAAAACCTACATTTTGTTTATATTTACACGAAATGTCCCATGTAACATTTCTGACACAGGGTGTATCATTGTGCTATAATATAGGAATGACATAGTGCGTTCATACGTGTAGAAAAGCAGGTGAAAGAATGTTTACTAGTGAAATGATTGCCTCATTTAACGACCTTGAAACAGATATTTATAATTACGTCATTACTCATGAACATGAAGTCATTTATATGCGGATTAGAGAACTCGCCGAACATACTCACGTCTCAACCGCAACGATTTTACGGTTTTGTAAGAAAGTCGGCTGTGAAGGGTTTTCTGAATTTAAAACGAAATTAAAACTTGAATTAAAGTCACGCCAATCGGTTGTTAAATCAGGCGAGCACGCAGTAATGGAATTTTTCGAGCGGACGCTTTCAAGCGATCAAGAAACCGTTTTAGAAGAGGCGGTCCAGATGTTAACACAGGCAGATAACGTGCTCTTTGTCGGCATTGGTAGTTCAGGTATTTTAGCTGAGTACGGGGCCCGTTATTTTTCTAGCTTGGGGAAGTTTTCGATGTATATCAAAGACTTTTCTTATCCGATCCATAATCGACTTCAGAAAAACAGTGTCTCGATTGTCTTGTCTGTTTCCGGCGAAAATAGCTTTACGATCAAACAAATGAACCGGCTAAAACGGGAAGGATCAAAAGTCATTAGTATTACCAACAACAAACAGTGTACAACGGCGAAGATGAGTGATCTTAATCTCGCTTACTATATGACAGAAGAATATTACGAAGACACCAACATCACCACCCAAGTGCCGGTCATTTATCTATTAGAAACACTGGCCCGTAAATTGAACCAACATGAACAACAACGAAACGAAATTTTGGAGGACCCACATGAATAAAAAAGATATTGCCGATATTAGAAAACAATTTAAGCGTGACAATGATTTATTACACGTGCAAAATATATTTAACGTCTATGTGATGAAAGAAACGAAGGAAATTTATCACCAAATCAATCGTCCGTTCAATATTCTCGCAGAAGATGAACAAGATCTATTTTTCACTAACTTTAAAAAGACGTTAACTGGTCAGCTCGACGAAAAATTATTTGAGCTTAAATTTCAACCAGATACCGAGGATCCGGTTCAACTGAAATTAAACGAAGCATTAATGACCGAAGACCAAGCGCGTTTTACCGAACTCATGTTAGAGATTGTTGAACGGATGCTTGAGTCCCGCGAGTATGACCATGATATTGTCATTAGTTTTATTAAAGGGGATTATTTAAAACCACAAAAGAAACCCGATGATGACTTTACCCATCAAAATGATCTCGTTTACGATCATCAGTTTATTTTGTGTACCATCAATAAAACCCAGGACCCGCCGAAAGACTTACTATTTGATTATGTCGAAAAAACGTTTAAATACCAAGTCATTGTGGACCCGGTCATTAATATTAAAGCCCCGATTGGTGGTTTTTTATTCCCATGTTTTACGGATAAACAAGCGGATGTGAACCACATTCTTTATACCGCACCAAAAGCAAATGAACCAGATGAAACGTTTATTACCGATGTATTAGAAGCAGAGGAAACCGTGACCCAACAAGAAGATAAAATCATCTTTGAAGAAATCGTCAGAGACACCGTTGGATATAAAATGGATACCCAAACGCTCTCATCAATGTATGAAGATATTAATCGCCGAGTCGAAGAAAATGAAGAAGAAGATGAGGTCCCAACACTTGATTATAAAGATATCGCTGAACTATTGACGACGAGTGGGTCCACACCCATTGAACCCGAACGAGTAAAAATCGCGTTTCAATCGGTGATTGACGATGAACATTACACATTAAAAGCGAAAAACATTGTCCCGAAATACAAATCAAAATCAATTAAGATCAATACAAAAGTCGCCGATGTCAAAGTGAGTCCGGAGGACTTACGTTACGTCAAACAAATGCAGATGTTTGGCCGTCGCTATTTAATGATTGAGGTTGACGAAGACACGGTTGTGGATGGTTTTACGATGATTCCAGAAGTATTTGGTGAAAAGAAAGACGATGCAACCAAAGACAACGAGTAAATCAGTCACCATACATTTGTTTGAATTTAAAACCAGTAAAAACCTTGCGAAATGAAGGTTTTTACTGGTTTTTTATCTTACTGTATAGATACTCTTGGATCTATACGTCTATCTTAAGATACCGTGTTATCCCCACGTTATCCACGAGAAAAACTGACAAGCGTTGCTAAAAGACGTTATCCACATGTAGATAATTACTCTAGCTTTTTAAACGGCGCTAATTGTGTAGTAAGACGCTGAATAATATCGCGTTGATTGTTTGATGATTGACGCATGTCTTCCATATTTTCTAACAGGCCGGCCGCACTTTCACTTGATGATACGACCCGGGTAACCGCATCTTCTGTTGCCTCGGTCATTTCTTTTAATCCACTTGCCATATGACGACTCGTTGTTTTAAATAGGTTGGTATGTTGTTTAAATCCGATAAAGACATCCTTTAAGTCTATTATCTGATTGGTGAAGCGATTCATTTCCTTGTTAAATTGTTGATAATCTGTGAGTATATCTGATTGAAGATAATCAATCATCCCTTTACTTTCTTTAACCAATTGATTAACCGCCTCATTTACTACGCCGTTAACGGTTTGAATATGTGACGCGGTGTTTTCAGTTGAAGCCGCTAAGTTTCTAATTTCTGAGGCAACTACACTAAAACCTTTTCCCGCTTCACCCGCGCGCGCAGCTTCAATTGAGGCATTTAAAGCAAGTAAATTCGTTTGACCCGAAATATCCAAGATTGTTTTGGTTAAGTCATCAATCTGTTTAACAGCGGCCGCATCTTTAATTGCATCTGTGACTGTTTTTGACATCAAAGCAATGTGATCTTTTGCCGTTTTATGGTTTTGTTTTAAGTGCTGATTTAGAGCCGCTGTTTCATCTGTAATAGTATCAATGACCGATACTTGTTGGATTGACACAGTATCCATCACCGTCGCTTTATCTTCAATTTGAATAGAGGCGTGTTCTAGTTCTAAGATAGTGCTATTTAATTCTTCCATTGTCGCCGATAGTTGATGCAGTGATTCACTCATCGATGCCGTATGTGCGGTACTTTCAATGATCGTTTGATCAAGTGTTTCACTACTGGATACGGTTAAATCCGTGTCATGTTTTACACCGATAAGCACCCTTTGTAGTCGCTCGATAAAGTCATTGACCGCATCTCGAATCACACCGGATTCATCTGATTGTTTATGCGTTAACCGTTTCGATAAATCACCTTGTTTCATTTCTATTGCGACAATCATCTCATCTAATGTCCGGCTCATAACGACGAGCGGTTTGACGATGGTCCGCCTTAAATGAAGGAAACCTATCAACGTAACCACGAAAAATAACAGTCCCATGCCCCAGACGATGATTACTAACCGGCTGACGCGACTGTCTATTAATGATTTTTCATGGGCAATATTTTGCGTTAGTACGTCATTAAAATCGGCTTCAGCTAATTTATAAGTCTCGTACAACATGCCCCATTCAGACGCTTCAACCTCACCTGATTGGAGTGTCGTACGTATGTCATTTAAGACTTGTTCCACAGGTTCAAATGCTAATAATAATTCATTATGCATCACACGGTCTGAATAATTCTCTAGTGTATTTTTTAAGGTATCCGTTAAAGTCACAAGTTGACTGTTGGTATCCTCTCGTATAGCTACTTCTCCTGTAAGGTTACCTTGCACTTCTAAATCGATATAATGTAGGGGCTCTTTAAAGGCTAACCGTGTTTGTTCTATTGGTAAGAAATAATCACTCATTAATTCAGATGATAACCGTACTTGGTCACTTGTTATCGCACTCATAATGGTATTCGTCAAAAAAATCATCCCTAATAGGAAAAAGATAATTGACATTCGTCTGCTCATAGATTGCTTCATTGATCTGCTCCTTTTTGTTTTCACTTCAAGTAAACGCCTTCATTTATTTGTATGGTTTGCTTTGACTATAACAAGAGTACAACTCCTTAAAAGCAATCAATCACGAACGACCTATTTTTCTGCACAAACAACACTTATCCACTTGTGGATAACAAAAACGAATCATGAACCAGGCGGTATATGTGTATAACCATGTGGATAAAAGCAGCTAACATGGGGTATGACAAAGATATGAACTATAGGAGAAAAAACGTGAAGGCATAAGAAGCATTGTAAGAGAGGAGAAACATACGCGTTTTAGGTTTAGGGTAACTGTGATAACGAACAATGAAAAAGCAAACGGTAGCTATCCTATCGTCTGCTTTTTTTGTGCTATTTTTTAACGCATCAGTCTCCTGAGCCTTCGCAAAGTCAATCGCAACAATAAGACTAATGACAAGCGCTTCATAACGCCCATCTGCCACGTCAATCGTATATGTATCTCCCAGGTGAACCATTTCTCTTCAACATAGGCAATCACACCTGCCGGACCGTGGACCTCAAAATACTTATCAAAAATGTCGCCAACAATATGAATATTTTCCGCATGAATATCAAAGCGGGTTTTGAAAAAAGTGAACGCTTTTTGGATCATAATCTCTTTAAACCCATCGACAGAGACATAAAAAGCTGGCAGGAGACTGATCATTTTCTTCGTAATCGTCCCAACAGCTTGATTGGTCTGATCATAAATCGTAAATTGTTTCGGAATCTGCATGAAACTTCCTTGAACGGTATACTTCGCCTCTTCATTCTGGTCAGTAATGGTAAACTTTTCACCTAAGCTAAATACTTTTTGACGCATATAAAATGTTGTCATTGTATCCCTCATTTCTTTATTATCGGTAAGTGCATCGCTTGTGCTGCTTCGTCTGCTTTTACCGTATAACCTTTCCCTTTTTGACAAAAGATTGAATCCCCGGTTGTTTCTTCGTCATGCCACGGATCATATGCTTGTGCTGCGGTGATTGACTCTAGATCGTTAACTTCATCATATCCAAAAAAGCTAAGACCAAGGTGACCTTCTCCTTTTGTATAGCTCAAGAACTTTTTTGGATAGTCATAAAATGTCTTAACCGGCACACGACCGGTCAGAAAAACATCTGTTTCTCTTATGAGCGGGGCATCGGTCTCACCACCTGCTTTGGTGATGTCTTGCATCAATTTACCGAGTAAATCCGGCGTCACCGTTGCCTCCACACGATACAGTGGTTCTAATAACACCATGTCTGTCATCAATAAGGCCTGCCTTAGGGCACGCCAAGTGGCTTCTCTGAAGTCGCCACCACTGGTATGTTTTTCATGGGCCTGGCCATTTGTTAACGTCACGGAAACATCAGTGAGCGGAGCCCCGATCACTGTCCCTTTATGGGACTTCTCAAAGAGATGTTGTTCGATTAAGCGCTGATGACTAACACTGAGCTGATTTACATCACACGCTGACTTAAACTGGATACCAGAGCCTCTTTTTGCCGGCTCTAATAAGAGATGTACCTCGGCATAGTGCTTGAGCGGTTCAAAGTGACCATAACCATAGACAGGTTGTTTAATCGTCTCTTGATATAAAATGTCCGGTTGTGAAAAAGTGACTCATAACCAAACCGATCAGAAATAATATCAGCTAAAATTTCTAGCTGTACTTCTCCGTGGACATCTAGCTGCACCCGGGTTTTATCTTGACTGAGTCTGGCGGCTAAACTCGGGTCTTCTTCTGTTAACTTCAACATGTCTTGGTACAGATCATGGAGATCAGCTGATGTGATGATATCAACCGTTAACGTTGGTTTGAGCTTTGACACGCTTGATAATCTGGATCATTCAAACGGTCAAATACTTGAACCGTTGATAAGCCGACCAAGGCCACTAACATCCCTGTTGTCGCTGACTGAATCGATGTTTGCTTCGGCCCGTTCATCTGTTTGATTGCGGTTATTTTTTCTGTCATTAACTCACCCGTGAACGTTTTATAAGTCACTTCATCACGCACGTTAAATTCACCCGCTAATACTTTCACAAAGACTAATCGTTCACCGTTTTCGTAACGCACTTTAAACACATCCGCCACTGGCTGATGATGCTCGACATGCTTTTCTCTTGGTAACAAACGCCTAAGCCAGTGATCAAACACATCCAATCCCTCGTTATGTAACGTGGCACCTTTAAAAACAGGAACGAGCGCACTTTCTTTGAAACGTTCAGTTATGAACGTCATGATATCTTTTTCTTTCAATGTGTCCGAGAGGTAAGCGTCCATTAAACTCTCAGCCAACAAAGCTAACGCTTCTATATCAGTTGCCTTCAAATCACTTGTTTCGAATAAATAGCTATCTGTACCAGTAAGTTGATCAATCATGCTTGTCACTTTTTTAACGTCGGCACCTAATAGGTCGGTTTTATTAATGAAAAAGATCACCGGAATGTTTCTGTCTTTTAATAAGTGATAGACCGTTCTTGTATGTGAGACGACACCTTCTTTAGCACTCACGAGCAAAACACCGACGTCAATCACACTAAGGGCACGTTCCATCTCCATCTGAAAATCGACGTGACCAGGTGTATCCATAATATATAATCGGTCGGTTGCTGTTTCAATCACGCCATAATCACTAAAAATCGTAATACCGCGTGCTTTTTCAATTCGGTGTTGATCAAGAAAACTATTTTTATGATCGACCCGCCCTTTTTGTTTTAAGCTGCCACTGTTATAAAGCCACTGTTCCACAAAGGTGGTTTTACCGGTATCGACATGGGCAAAGACGCCTATCGTATGATTCATTTCAATCACCTCACCTTCTTCTACCTTTATTTTACCATAGTAAAAAGCCCTTGATGGATTCATCAAGAGCTTTTCACTATTTTAGAATCATTTGTGACGTCTGTCATGATTCATCGTTGACTAATTGACTAAATTCATGATATTCATAACCGAATGTTTCGGCAACGGCAAGGTTCGTTAACTTACCATCATATAAATTAATACCACTATACAGCGTATGATCGCGTTCGGCGGCTTTTTTCACACCTCGATTAGCTAATTGTACCGCATGAGGTAAAGTAACGTTCGTAAGTGCGATCGTTGATGTTCGCGGAACAGCCCCTGGCATATTCGCAACCGCATAGTGTAGGACACCGTGACGCTCATAGACAGGGTCATCATGAGTGGTTACCAAATCAGCTGTTTCAAAAATACCGCCTTGGTCGACCGCAATATCAACGATGACACTACCTGGTTTCATTTGTTTCACCATATCCTCACTCACCAGTTTTGGCGCTTTTCGACCAGGAATAAGCACGGCACCAACGACAATATCCGCATCTTTAATCGCTTCGCGAATATTGACTTCATTAGAAATTTGCGTCACCACTTCATGACCATAATCGGCTTCAACTTGCGTTAAGACTTCGGCACGGATATCAAGTAACGTCACATGAGCACCTAAACCTTTCGCAATTTGAAGCGCGTTTTGTCCAGAGACACCACCGCCAATAATCGTGACTTTACCGTTTTTAACACCTGGAACACCACCAATTAACGCACCACTTCCACCCATTGGTTTTTGTAAGTAATGGGCGGCTACTTGAACAGACAATCGTCCGGCAATGACACTCATCGGATGTAACATCGGTAAACCGCCATCAGCACCGACCATCGTCTCATAAGCAATCGCCGTCGTTTTCGCTTCTTTTAATGCTTCTGTCAGCTTTGGTTCATTTGCTAAGTGAAGATACGTGAATAAAATCAGATCATCTCTAAAGTAGCGATATTCACTTGCGAGCGGCTCTTTTACCTTGATCACCATTTCTGCTTCCCAAGCGTCTCGGGCTTCAGGTACAATAACAGCCCCTTTTGACTGATAATCTTCATCTAGAAAGCCAGCACCTTCGCCGGCTGTTGTTTCAATGAATACCTCATGACCTTGTTTCGTTAATAGTTCGACACCAACTGGTGTCATTGCAACTCGAAATTCATTGTTTTTAATTTCTTTTGGAATACCAATACGCATAAGACATCCTCCTAATATATTTGTGAATTAATATACATACTTTTACTATAACACATCATATATCCAATTATATAAGCCTGCATAACAAATGAACGCTTAATAAATCAACATGTTAGTCTTTATATACCCTAAAGAGATTAATTTCATACCTTTTCAAGAACGGTGATATAACTGTCACAAAATTGTCAAAAAAATATCCCAACTTCTCTTTTCATGATGAGGCATTTAAGGAAAAGAATACTAACCCTAACTTTCTAAAAGAGGTGAATCAAATGTCACTCCTTCTATTACTACTCGGTTTCTTACCCCTCGCCCTAATCGGTCTCATGTTGTTTACGATAAGTTTTGTCGATTGGGTCATGTCTCAAACGAGGTGGTTATTTGGTTTGTTTTTTCTCCTTGGTCTGTTTTTCTTTTCACTGAAACTTCATGCCCTCGCCCTGCAGTTTTTTGAGCGGCACTTTAAATCACCGTATCACTGGAAGAAGACCGACACGACAACAGTCATCTTAATCATTAGCTCAGCGATGATTACCTTTAGTCTCGGTCATACTTTTCAGTTCGGTGCCTATTTATCATCTGCCGTCGTTGGCTTAAGTGGTGCTGTTTTTTTCAAACGACAAAAGACCATCATTTATACCGGTTCCTTCATTGGTATGACTCATACCGTTTTCTTACCCGATTTTTGGTGCATTATCCTCGCGGCCGTTGTCACCGGGATCATCTATGTATTTAGTCGCTACACCTTTGTCGGTTATGGCGGCAAATTAGGTGCCTTAAGTTTAATTGGAACCTTAACTTCTGGCTATGTGCTTGGTCACCGCCCAGTTAGTCTGACGATTCCTGACGTCAAGATGCAGCTATGGCTTATTTTCTTTACATTATTAGGGACCTGGCTGACCCTCACCATCAGGCGCTACCTGAAACATGACCCCATTTTTGCCTCAAGTATAGCCACTATGGCTATTGTGCTAATCGGAATGGTCATTCCAATCACTATCCCTCACATTCTACTTGCTGCCTTTATGATGGGAACGTTTACCGCTATGAGCAATCGGTTAGTCTTACCACGTGTGTCATTGTTTTACTTAGCTTCCCTCATAAGTGCCATCACGATGATTTTTAGTCAACCGTTCTTAGAGAATGCAGGCGGAAAACTCGGCACCCTTGCTTTTATCGGCGTCATTACGACTCGCGGGATCGTTGATGCTTATCGTTTTATCGTTCTATACTTATCAGCCAAACATAAAAGACAGCTCATTTACAAATAAGACTTTGCTGAACCAGTCATATTTTCAAGTCATCGTTCATCATCTCCATAAACGTGCGTGCTGCTTGTGATGGTGGAACATTATTTTTTAAACATAAACCGATATGACGTGTTGGTAACGGTTCAAGTAGAGGTACTTCATAGACCTCACCTCGGTTGATCGCCTCATCAGAAAATGGACGTACCACCGCAGCGATACCTACATTAATTTTCGCAAACTCAACGAGGAGATCATAAGAACCGATTTCAAATGTCGGTGTATATTCAAAACCTTTTGATATCAAGTAGTTCTCCACAAAGCGACGTGAATTAGACTTTTTCTCTAACGAAATAATGGGGTACGTCAATAACGTCTCAATCGAGATGGGCTGGCTAAAATTATCGTGATATTTTTCTCCGCAAACAAACACATCCCGCACTTCTAGACAAGGTTTCGTTTCAATCACAGGATCGGTCACAGGTAAATTACAGACCGCAAAATCAACTTCCCCGCTTTTCACAAGTGGGAGTAATTCTAAAGTCGTTCCATTTACGATTTTAAAATGCACATTGGGATAGCGCTCATGAAACGCCTGTAGAAACGGGAGTAAATAATATTTACTTACCGTATCACCGACACCGATACTAAGCTCGCCTGCTTCTAATTGTTGATAGGCATCGAGTTGTTTTTCTCCTTGGTCAATCAGGTGCAGGGCATCTTTCACATACTGATACAGTACTTTCCCTTCGGTCGTTAATTCTACACCGCGTGATTCCCGGTGGAATAGTCGCTGATTCAAACTCTCTTCTAGTTGCTTTAGTGCTTGACTAATAGCTGGTTGGCTCATAAACAGATGTTCTTTTGCTTTTGATAGACTTTTTCTTTCAGCTACTTCGACAAAAATTCGGTACAAATCGAGTTTTGCTTTCACTTCTGTCACTCCATTTCTTTTCACTTAAATGTTTGGGTCTAACCGCATCGATAAGAACTGATTATCTATGCATGCCCTCTATTGATATTCGTTTTAATTATATCTCATATTCAATATATCAACTTTACTTATAGATAACAAGCGCGTATAGTGTAATAGTAAACACGAACATTAATTGTTGTTTACACGTTAAATAATCGACTTTTTAAGGAGCGAATACAAATGGAACGTGTAATAGGAACCGTTACGAGAGGCTTACGATGCCCCATTATTAATGAAGGTGACAGCATCGAAGCGATTGTTGTTGATAGCGTGATGAAAGCGATTGATCAAGGTGAATTTGTACCTCAAGATAAAGATATTGTTGCCGTAACAGAATCAATTGTCGCACGAGCACAAGGAAACTATGCGACAACCGCTCAAATTGCGACCGATATTCAAGATAAGTTTGGCGACGAAACCGTTGGGGTTATTTTCCCTATTTTAAGTCGTAACCGCTTTGCGACTTTACTTCGCGGGATTAGTATGGGCGCAAAGAAAGTAGTGATTATGTTTAGTTATCCGTCTGATGAAGTCGGTAACCATTTAGTTGAACTCGATCACTTAGATGAAAAGGGCATTAATCCATGGACAGATGTTTTAGATGAGAAAACTTTCCGTGACCACTTTGGTTATCAGAAGCACACTTTCACAGGTGTGGACTATATCGATTACTATAAAGAAGTCGCAGAAGAAGCTGGAGCTGAATGTGAAGTTATTTTTGCGAATAATGCCAAGGCCATTCTTAACTATACAAAACATGTGCTCGCTTGTGATATTCATACACGCGTGAGAACTAAGCGCATTTTAAAAGCAGAAGGCGCAGAAACCGTCCATACACTGGATGATATTTTAAATCATTCAATCGATGGCAGTGGTTTTAACGGAGAATATGGATTACTTGGGTCGAATAAATCAACCGAAGACCGCGTGAAATTATTCCCACATAACGCTCAGCCTGTCGTTGACAGGATTCAACAGACGCTGTCTGAAAAAACTGGGAAACAAATCGAAGTGATGGTCTATGGTGACGGTGCTTTTAAAGACCCCGCGGGTAAAATTTGGGAGTTGGCAGACCCAGTTGTTTCACCAGCCTTTACGACTGGTTTAGACGGGACACCGAATGAAGTGAAATTAAAGTATCTTGCTGACAATAACTTTAGTGACTTAAAAGGTGACGAATTAAAAAATGCCATCTCTAACTACATTAGAAATAAACAAGATGATTTGGTCGGACATATGGAAGCACAAGGGACAACCCCGCGTCGTTTAACTGACCTCATCGGTTCGCTAGCTGATTTAACATCAGGTAGTGGTGATAAAGGGACACCGATTGTCTATATCCAAGGTTATTTTGATAACTATACAGTTTAAGCAATCATAAAGAATCGGATACGCGATATCTATCATAGTAAAGCCTACCAGAATCTCTGGTAGGTTTTTTTAGTCGCACGCATACTAGAAAAAATTTTTATACCTTCAAGGCAAATGAAGATGAACTTTTCACCTGAGTATTTAATATTCTCCTCACCATAAGACCCCATTTACCAATTCTCCGATTTAGGCAATTGGATACATGACTTGTTTTCATTTAAGATGTGATTAACTCATGAGTCACAGAAAACATATCTGTGAAACTTACAAAGCAGGTGATAATCATTCATATCCAAAACCCCCATGACAAATTCTTTAAAGAAACGTTTCACAACATAACTGTCACAAAAGAATTTTGGTTCATTATTTACCAGCACATATCGTAGACATCATCGATGTAGAGACACTCGAACCTCAGAAAGACAGTTTCATTAACGAGCATCTAAAAGAAGTGTTTTCCGATCTCTTGTTTAAAGTTGAGATGAACCAAAAAGTTGGGTATCTCTATCTATTGTTTGAACACAAAAGCTTTCAAAGTCCACAGTTGCCGTGCAGTTACTACAGTACATGTGTGATATATGGAAAACGGCGGCACATCAACATAAGTCAGCTAAACTACCCTTGATTATTCCACTTGTGATTTATCACGGAAAAAACCCCTGGCATACAGGTGAGTCGTTAGCGACTTAATCGAAGGGTTCGATCTATTAAGTGAAGCAATGAAAAGCTACACGCCTAATTTTAACTATATCTTGTTTGATGTCTCCACATTTTCAGATGCAGACATTTTAGGACCAATAGAATTAAGATTATCCTTTACTGCCTTACGTGATATTCACTCAGATGACCCCAAAATATTAAAACAAATGATCTATCACGCCATTGATGTCATCTATACTGTTGATATGAAAGATGTTGCTTAGCCTACTTTGAAACATTAATCCGATACATTTTTAGTGCTAGTGGCGCATTCTCAAAACACGATATCCATGATATAGTGAAAACATTAGAACAAGCCTATCCGAAAGGAAGTGACGTCGTCATGACAATTGCCGACATTCTTAGAGAAGAAGGTTTAGAACAGGGATTAGAACAAGGGTTAAAACAAGGGATGGCTAAAGCTTTACACAAGATGTTAACCATGAAACTTAACGAGATACCAGAAGCCACCATCCAGCACGTTTATCAATTAGATGAAGCTAGAATCAATACAATTATTGAACATTTTGATGAGATCGAGACAATTGATGACTTAAACAACTATTTATAAACATAAAAACACCACCTAATCGATGAAAAAGACGATTAAGCGGTGTTTTTATTTACTTTACATAACAATAGCGTCCATAATCAAATGAATAAACTACCGACATATACTAAAATTCCTAAGAAGACGACATAGCCTAAACAGAATTTTAAGGTACTATTGAATATCTTACCTTCTTGACCAATCAGACCAGTGGCAGATGTTGCGACAGCGATACTTTGTGGTGAAATCATTTTGCCACCTGTCGCACCTGAGGTATTGGCTGCGGCCAACCAGTATGAATCAACACCAATCGAGTTCGCAACTTCGATTTGAAGTGGACCAAATAAAATATTCGATGACGTGTCACTCCCCGTCACAAACGTACCAAGTGTCCCTAACATTGGCGCAAAGAATGGATAGAATGAACCGGTCACTAACACAAACACGGTCGCAATACTTGTAATCATACCGCTATAGCCCATGATTTTCGCAAGGGCAACAATCGCCACGACCGTAAGCGCTGATTTTGATAATTGTTTGACCGTACTGACAAACACACCAACAATGTCTTTTAAATTAGCCCCTTGAATCAAGCTGCCAATTACAGCCGCAAGGATAATGAGAACGCCTGGTGTCCCAACCCATTTAAACGTCGATGCCGCTGCACCTGGTCCTTGATAAATTGTCACGGTTGTTTGAATATGTGAAACAAAATCATACACAGCCGGCACAAGTGGCTGGTCAGTAAAATAAAAGCTAAAATTAAAATGTAAGGTAACCAAGCTTTAAACCCTTCAGAAACAGATACCACTTCTGGATTTTTGGCTTTTTTATCTTTATGAAACAAAAGTGCCATACCGATCGTCGTTGCCATACTAAACAAACTACCGACAAGCGCTGGTAGTTCGGCCCCTAAGTACTGCGCCACAAAGATTTGCGGCACCGCAAAAGCAATACCTGAAGCCAGTGTAATACCGACAACACCTTTTAATGCTTTCAGACTTCTACCAGTCATGAACACTAAAACGAATGGAATAATAATAATAAACAACGTAAGTTGTAATACAATTGTGTAACTGAGCGTGGTTACCTCAAGTCCGGTGACTTGTGCGAGTGTAGATACCGGAATACCGACCGCACCAAAAGCCGTTGGCACAGTATTCGCAACGAGTGAGATAATCGCCGCAAATAACGGATTAAATCCAAGGGCCGCTAAAATGCTCGCGGGTAAAGCGACGGCTGTCCCGTAACCAGCAACTGCTTCTAAGAATCCTCCAAAGCCCCATGCGAGAATCAAGACTTGAATGCGTTTATCGGTAGAAATACTCGATAACATTTTATTGATTGTATCCATGCTTTTCGTATGTTGAGCCAAATTATAAGTGAAAATGGCCGCGATAATCACAATCATAATCGGCCAAATCCCTAAAGCCGCTCCTTCAACAATCGCGGTTACAATACCGAATGGTGTCATATCAAAGAAGAAAAACGCTAAGCCACTAGCAATGAGTACACTCCACATCCCTGCTTTATAAGCCGGACGATTGAACACACCTAAAGCTAAAATTAAAAACACAATCGGAATAAGTGCAAACAGAAATAATACATAATCATTCATTGGTTGTTGCCCCCTATAGTACATTTACTATTTTCTCTCGTCATTATTCTCTACCTGTTTACTTTTTCTGTCAAGGGTAAAAAGATAGCCGTCTTTCGGGCGAGGAAGCTATCTTGCGCCACTTCCTCCACCACCCATGGAGCCACCGCCGCCACCAAAGCTCGTTGAACCGCCTCCGCCACTAGCCGCTGAGACAGCACTACTATAGCCTGACTGCATACTATGTGAGAAAGCATAAGCGATATAAATATCCGATACGCGCACTTCCGATTGACTGACAAACTGCGGATAGAATTCCGCTAATTGTTTGGCCACCTCTTCTGCGATACCGTAAAGACTCGCCCAAATAATCAAATCTTCCCAGAGGCCAACTTCTTTGATTTGTCGTTCATCGAGTAAAGAGAAATCAGTTAAGTAATTTTTAAATTGAACTAACCGATCAAATAATTCTTCACCTTCGGCACTTGCTTTGGTAATAGTCGCATGCATCCCAAGAAACGGCACTTCTTCAAAATATAAATAACCTTGGTGGTGTAAATGATCTTTTGAGTACCTTAATAAATCATTCTTAAGCGCGTCAAGCTCTTTGTAGTTCTTCTTCGACCAAGCTTTAATTTCATTCTCATCAAGCACACCATCCGCGCCTGCTGCTTCGACAACGACCTTAAAGAAACGTCGTTCAATCTTATCGACGGATTTATCTAGTTTAAACGTATTTAACACAAACTGATCGTGCTCTTTTTTGAAGACCATTCCTTTTGTTTCTGTCGTATGTGTAATATACCCATCTTTTACCCACTTTAATACGTACGCACTAAAGTAGTTTTCAAAACTACCCGTACCAACGGATTCGAGTAAATACTGCACGTTGCGCATTGGACCCTTCGTATACGGAATCTCACGATAATACTGACCTTCATTTAACTTTTCTCTTGCTTTCCCTGTGACGAGTGGGTTCGCTCTTTTGATTGCGCGTGAACGTGCCACGACAACAATAATAATAAAGCCAATCAAAAGTATACCAAATAACACAAACGCGGCAATTATCATTTTCTCACCGAATGTCATTGGCTGATCGCCATAACTACTATCTTCTAACGATCGATTTAACTCTTCTTCAAGTGACATCTGTTTTGTCTTTAGTCCAGAAAAGATTGGTTCAGAAAACTGCATCAGTAAGGTAATATGACCATTGTCCCTAATCGGTTCATTACTCCAACCAACTAAATCCCCCTCTTCTAAATAGACTTCACCATTGAAGCCAAAGCCCCAAATTCTCGTATTATCTTGAGTAAACGATATCGGTCCTGTGACGGTGATTGATACTTCTTCTGGATTAATACTTCCCTCTCCATCAAAGAAATTATTATTTAGACTTTGCCCATCCTCTAACTGACGGACTAAATCTGACAAGGTATACGTGACGACATATTCATGTGGACCATATTCGCCAATTCCCCATGTCAGTTCATAACCCTCATCTGTTTCAATAATGCCGTACTTGCCTGCCTTTTCTTCGCGACTCCAATCAAGATCCCAACCATCTTGGAACGTGAATGGTTCACCAAAGTCGGTTACCGAATAATTGGAAAGCACTGCGCCTTCTAGGTTGTCTAACACACTATACATCTCTGTGCCTTCGTCAAGGTTCATTTGGCGTGTTTCGGTAATCGTCCCTGAACCGTCTTCATGGAGCTCAACATGTAAATCGAGTGTTGACATCGAATTAGCCGATACATCGATACTTAAAAAACTAAATAACACGAACGAAACAACGAGTGTCAGGAGTGATTTTCGCATCAACCTCACCCCCAGCTCGGCATGTCTTGTTTAGATTCTGTACTTTCAAAGTAATCACGCTTACTAAAGTTAAACATACCCGCAATAATATTGGATGGCACCATTTGAATCAGACGATTAAATTTTGTCACCGTATCGTTATAAATCATACGTGATTGTCTGACTTGATTTTCATACTTATCAATTTGTGCAAGTGTATCTTGATACACTGTTGATGCTTTTAAATCCGGATAGCTTTCCGCTACCGCAATTAAACGACCTAAGGCTTGATTAAACAATTGATCATCTTGATTCACTTCACTGACATCAGCACCCTTACCAATTTGTGAGCGTTTTTCAGCAATGCCCTCTAACACTTTTGCTTCGTGAGCTTCATAACGCTTTGTGCCATCAATCATTGATTTTAACGCGTCCCAACGCGATTCAATTTGCGTCGAAATTTGACCCATCGCATTCTCAACAAGTTCACGTGTAGACACCAAGTTGTTGTAGGTAGAAATTCCCCACATAATCAAAATAAGTCCTAATACTAAAATAACCGCTAAAACAATCCAACCGACCATCTTTTGCACCCTCTTTTCAATTAGTAAAGTGATGTTGCTATATCCATTATATCAGACTGAATAGCGATTGTTAGTCCTCTCACACGATATTTTAATAGGTAAGCGGTTTAAGTTTAACAAGGTAACTTTTTGCTCTTTTTAAATATAATTTATTAATTTGATTCATCTGCCTTGCATTTTTAATAAATAGGACTATACTATTCAAAGACCTTAAGAATAATAACGGAAAAACCATGAGATTATTTGTGGTTTTTAATTATATAAGATGAAGAGAAAGAAAGGTTGAGGTGACATTATGGGAAGAGATATGACTTCAGGAAACCCTCTGAAACTGATTGTATTGTTTAGTTTACCGATGTTGTTAGGGAACGTGTTCCAACAATTTTATTCGATGGCAGATACCTTCATTGTTTCACAAACGTTAGGGATGGATGCATTAGCGGCGGTTGGTTCTGTTGGAAGTATTATGTTTTTAATTTTAGGTTTGGCGATTGGCTTGACTGCCGGCCTTGCGGTGATTACAGCGCAACGGTTTGGAAAAAAAGATGAAAAAGCTTTGCGCCGTAGTTTAGGTGTGAGTTTAATTATTGTCGTTATCATCAGCATTATTTTGACAATTGCGGCAACACTTAATACACGTAACATTTTAGAGTTGATGCAGACACCACCAGAAATCATTGATGATGCTTATGACTATTTAGTCGTTATTTTTGCTGGGATTGGCGCGACGGTGATGTTTAACTACTTATCAAATGTATTACGGGCGATTGGTGACTCGCGTACACCATTACTATTTTTAATCGTCACGTCTATATTAAATATTATCTTAGACTATACGTTTATTCTAGGTTTTGACATGAATGTCGCTGGTGCGGGTTATGCGACAGTGATTTCTCAACTGATTGCGTCTGTGCTTTGCCTGATTTACATTAAAAAACGGGTAAGAATCTTACGAATCAAAAGATCAGACTGGACAAAAGACTGGGCTGAATATAAAGAACATTTACGTATTGGTTTACCGTACGGTTTCCAGTATTCAATTATTGCGATTGGCTCAGTCGCCATTCAGATTACTCTAAACCAATTAGGCGCACTTTCTGTTGCCGCATATACCGCATCAATTAAAATTGAACAGCTACTGACAATGCCTCTTCAAACAATGGGCGTAGCTATGTCAACTTTTGTTGCTCAAAACTTTGGAGCGGGTGAGTTTAGCCGAATTAAGCAAGGGATTAAAAGTGGGATGTCTATTACACTCGTTTATGCTGCATCGATTGGTGTGATCCTCTTGTTCTTCGGTCGCTATTTAGCCGGATTCTTTGTTGAGGACGGGAATCCTGAGGTACTGGCATTATCTGAGCGCTTCTTTACAATTCAGTGGCCCTTCTACATGTTACTTGCCTTGTGTTAGTACTAAGACCATCCATCCAAGGCTTAGGTAATAGCTTTGTGCCCACTGTGGCAGGGGTATTAGAACTTGTTGCCCGTGTCATTGGTGCGCTTATATTAAGTGAATACTTTGGCTTTAGTGGGGCTGTTATGTCTAACCCACTCGCTTGGTTTGCGGCAACCGTTCCACTCGTCGTATCCGTTTACTACACACTAAAAATCTTAGAGAAAGAACCGACAAAGAAAGATTTAATGTTATCGCTTGGGTCAAAAACCGTTTATCAACAATCAAAAACATTGCGTAAGGAATGTGCGTGTTCATAACAATAAGCACGCCTTAATGATAGATCCTACACAAAAAGCATGATCCTCAGCAAGTAAACAGGGATCATGCTTTTATTAAATGACAATAGATTTTCAAGCTACTTTCACTAGAATCTTCGTCCAAACACCTAATGATCGTTGCATAATAGGTCCAATGAGCGGCACGGTCACAAACGTCCCAATGGCCACCGGTCCACCTAATAACCAACCAGAAGTTAAAGCGAGCGTTTCTAAAATTGTACGCGAAGTCCCGATCGATAGAGAAAAACGTTTCGAAATATAAAGGGTCATCCCGTCACGTGGACCCGCACCAATTTTTGATGAGACATACATGCCTGAGCCAATCCCCATAATCCCGACACCTAAAAGCAACATCATAACGCGAAGAGAAAGGGTCGTTGGTGCTGGTATAAAATCAGCCGCTAATATTTGATTTAAGAAGAATCCAACAAATACAATATTTAATACACTGCCGACTTGAATGCGTTTCTTCTCTAAAAAGGATGTCAAGATAACCATCAGTACGCCAACAATTTGAACCCATCGACCAATAGATAGACCAAAGTTTTCTGACAAACCGATGTGCAAGACATCCCATGTCGCTGTTCCTAGATTCGCTTTAATAATAACTGATACACCGAAAGCAAGTAAATATAACCCACCAGTAAAGACGAATAATCGAATAAGATAACTTTTCAGTGTGTACGGTGATTCGTTCATCTTGTTAGTTTGATTAGAAGACATAACGCTTATTTCCATCTAAGTTAGTTATCATTTTTTCTGCGACTTTTCGGAAGACTTCTAGCTCTTCTTCAGGAATGCCTCGCGTCGCTTTCTTCTCAATTTTGTCACTAATATCTTTCCATTCTTCATAGTGTTTCTTCGCTTCATCTGTCAGACCAATAATCCGTTTTCTTCGGTCAAGACCTTCTTCTTTCTTGATCCAACCTTCTTGATTTAAACGATTGACCATGCGCGTGAGTGTGGGTGCCTCAACTTTCAAATAATCGGCAATGGCTCTTTGACTATGCGGTCCTTCTGTATATAAAAACATAACCAATCCCCACTGTGCTGCGTATAAATGTGAATCTTGTAGTTGTTCATTTAATACTTTCTTAAATGTCCTACTTAATTGTCCTGCTTGATGTCCATATAAAACCATCTGTGTCACTCCTCATTTTTTAATTAGCTAGCTAATTATAGCACACTTTTTTGTCGTTTTGTTGGGAAAATACTTGATATCCTTCTTAATCATTTAACTTCTTATATATGGCGTCTACTCATTCTTCGCAATTTTCATTCATCTCTCATATAATGGAGCTATAAAGTATCCCAGTTTTTACATAGACCGGCTACTTAAAACAATATTTATACTACGAGGATGATGACGGTGAAGAAAAAAACATTAAAAATCGCTTTAACAGCCCTTGGGGCGACGAGCGCAACATTACTTTACAGCAGTATCTACTTTTATAAGCAAGCTGTTAAAAACAAGAAAACAAATACCTCCCCTGATTATGATTTAATCAATGTCGTACCGAATGATCCATGGGAAGCTGAAAAACTCTGGTTTCAAAAAGTCGACCGTGATGTTCTAACGCTTTACTCACAGGATGATTTAGCTCTTAAAGCCTTGCTTATTGAAAACCCAGAAGCAGGCGGTAAAGTAGCCATCTTGGCTCATGGTTATAGCGGAACGAGTAAAGAAATGGCGCCTTTTGCGAAGTTGTTTTACGATTTAGGGTTTACCATTCTTCTTCCTGACGCGAGAGGTCACGGTGACAGTGAAGGCGACTACATTGGCTTCGGTTGGCCGGAACGTCACGACTATCTTGCTTGGATTGATTCACTGATCAATCGGTACGGGCAGGATACTGAGATTGTGCTCTTCGGTATTAGTATGGGTGGGGCGACTGTACTTAACGTCAGCGGGGAAGCTTTACCAGACCAAGTCAAAGCATCGTGGAAGACTGCGGATATAGCTCTGTGGAAAAAGAACTGGGCTATCAACTAAAGAACTTATATAAGCTCCCATCTTATCCGTTCATTCCAATGACGAGTTTACTTACAAAATATAAGGCGGGTTATTCGTTCACCGAAGCGTCACCCGTCGAACAAGTGAAAAAAAGCACCACCCGACATTATTTATTCATGGGGATCGAGACAGCTTTGTGCCAACACAAATGGCGTATGAACTCTATCAAGCAGCCGCTTCAGATAAATTCCTGTACATCGTCCCTGGTGCAGAGCACGCGTACAGTTATGTGACCGATAAAGAGGAGTACCGCCGACAAGTGACTCGGTTTCTCGCGCGTTATCTAGATCATACACTCTCATAAGGCTGACAAAGACAGACAAAGCGATGTCTGTCTTTTTTATCTCAACCGATTTCCGAATATGAGAATGTGATCGCAAATAGATAAGACAAACCGACGCCACTCTATTAAACTAAGAGACAGCACGATATTAATAGGAGGGGGACATTATTTTATCACTTATCAAGTCTAGCTTTCTGTTGCTCATTAGTTTAATCGTCATGGCACTTGGTATTGCGATTGTGACACATGCCAACATCGGTACGACACCAATCACAAGCCCTGCCTATGTGTTAAGCCTTGCTTTCCCGCTCTCCTTCGGGACTATGATGACCGCTATAAACATAAGTTTTTTATTAGCTCAACGCCTTATATTAAAGCGCACGTTCCAGAGGCTACAGTGGTTACAACTATTACTAATGCCACTGTTAGGTTTTTTTATTGATACGATGTTTCAACTTTTAGAACGCTTTGATCCGACTTACTATATGATTAAACTTATGATGGTCTTATTAGGTTCACTCATTATTGCGATCGCGACTAAGCTACAACTACAAGCGAAGCTGATTAACAACCCGGCTGAAGGCATTGTCAAAGCGTACAGTTTTATCCGTCACCGCTCATTTAGCACAGTCAAAATACAATTTGACTTTTCACTTGTCGTCATTGCCTTGATTTTTTCACTTATTTTTCTTCGTGATATCTCAGGCGTAAGAGAAGGAACAGTGTTATCGGCTTTTGCGACAGGTTTCTTTATCCATTTATTCAGTAAAAATAAGGAGGCATCACGCACATGACACAAGCTGTTTTTATGATGGATCAACATATACTATCCGATGTTTATTCAGACGAAGCTATCCAACAGATTACATCCATGATTGAGGTGTATGATACGGTTATCACAAAAGACAATATCAACGACCATTTACCTTTGTTACAAGATGTCTCGATTATCTTTTCTGGTTGGGGCGCACCGGTATTTTCTGCCGAGGTACTTGATTACTTACCACAACTGACGGCGATTTTTTATGCAGCGGGTTCTGTTAAACAGATTATGAGTCGTGACTTGTTAAAGGGGATCACCGTCTCAACCGCTAATACGATTAATGCGAGACCCGTCGCGGAGTTCACTTTAAGTCAAATTCTTTTTAGTTTGAAGAACGGCTTTCGTCTCCAACAATCCTTACGCGAGACTAAACAATTTTCCAACGGTATTATGCTTGATATTAAAGGCATTTACAATCAAACCATTGGGATTATTGGTTTCAGTACCATTGGTAAAATGGTCTGTGAACACTTACAAAACTTTGATGTCGATCTTATTGTCTACGACCCGTATCTAGCACCCGAAATGCTTTCTGCATATAGTGCCACACCAGTCGATCTGGATACGTTGTTTCAAACAGCCGATGTCATCTCTTTACATGCACCGCTATTACCATCAACCGTCAAGATGATTAAACGCGAGCACTTTAAACAGATGAAAGAACACGCCACCTTTATTAACACCGCTCGCGGAGCGATTATTGATGAAGCGGCCTTGATTGACGTCATGGGAAAAAGGCCCGACTTAACGAGTCTACTCGATGTCACAGACCCAGAACCACCTGAGACAACATCAGCTTTGTATACACTTCCTAATGTATTATTAACCCCGCACATCGCCGGGAGTGTAGGACAAGAAAAATTCCGACTTGGTCAAGCGATGGTCGATGAATTCATGCGATATCAAGCGAATGAACCGTTGCTATATCGATTAGATATAGACACGTTTGACCGCCAAGCTTGAACTTACTCTAATTTTAACGAAAGGCGTGACACAATGGAACTTGGACTCTGCTCCATTACTTTTCGACAACACACACCAAAAGACATTATTGTACTAGCGAAAGACCAACAACTCCAGGCGATCGAATGGGGAGGAGATATCCACGTACCGCCTGGCAATCTCACTCGGGCTAAAGAAATCGGAGACTTAACCCGTGCTCACGGTTTACGTGTCTCCTCTTATGGCTCATATTATCATGCGGGGACAGAGGAAGACTTCGATGCTGTCTTAGAGACGGCGCTCGCCCTAGAAACGTCCCATATTCGCATCTGGGCCGGAAGAATGGACAAATCAAAAACTCCTAAGACATACTCAGAAGAAACGTTTCAGCACATTGTACAAGATATTATACGTTGTGCTATAGAAGCCAAAAAACACGCGATCACACTCCATCTTGAATATCATGCCTTTACCTATACTGATTCAGGACAAGCAGCGCTCAAGTTGATTCAAGCTGTTAATCAACCGAATGTGAAGCTATACTGGCAACCTCTTGGATCTTTTACTAAAGAGCAGCAAGTCCTTGATTTAAACATGCTCCAATCATATATTAGTCATATCCATGTGTTTCAGTGGGACGAGACTTTTAATCGCTATCCACTAGATACAGGTGAGTCGACTTGGCTCGACTACATCCGTGTGCTTGAGCAATCACAATCACATCTTTATTTAATGGAATTTGTCAAAAATGATAATATTAATCAGTTTAATCAAGACGTACAAACACTGCATCACTGGAAAAAAACTATCAATGCATCTTTAAGGGGTGAGTGACATCAAACAGCTGATTCAGATCGAAGAAAACCATCACCGAAAAAAAGCGAGTCAACAACGCCATCACCATCCAGACTTACAGTTATTGTATGTACTAAAAGGGAGCGGGATGCTTTATCACACACATCACACGACACCACTTACTGACCAATCACTTGTCTTTATCCCTAAAGAGACAACCCATGCGGTGACGACAACGACGCAAATGACCCTGCTTGCTTTAAGAGTTGATGAAACAATGCTCGCGCCCGTATTACAGGAGGTATTTTCAAGGCCTCCGTTTCAATCGGTATTTCTATTATCAACCACTCGCCAACATCAGCTCAAGTTAAGACAGGCTTTTAGACAGGTACTACAACTAACGAAAAGCAAGGAACCACTTGATCAACTCGATTTACAACTAACTTGCCAACAGTTGTTGCTGTTGGTGACAAGGTTAAAGACGGCACCGAGTAATGACCGGTCTTATTCACGTTCAGAAGCCATTCATCAGTATATCGAAACACATTATTATGAGATTCACTCAAATGATCAATTAGCCAAGCTCTTCAACTTAAGTACGAGACATGTGTCCAGTATTTACAAAGCGATCTACCAGCTAACACCTTATGAGGCGATTCATAAAAAGCGAATAGACGTAGCTTGCTTACTACTGTTAGAAACAGATCGCTCTGCCACGATGATTGGCTTTGAAGTTGGTTACGAATCACTGGCAACTTTTTATCGTCAGTTCAACAAATTTACTGATATAACACCCGAACAATACCGCAAAGAAAGGACCATACCTTATGACTGATACACGCAAACACTGGTTAAAATTATTAACACAACTAACTGAACCGATTATCATCCCGTTAAGTCAAGATAAACTAAAACAAACCATGCCGATTGAAAAAAAGCCAGATACTAAGCAAGAAGACTATACCCATCTAGAAGCTTTTAGTCGATTGCTTGTTGGTATCGCCCCTTGGTTAGAAACACCTGCGATTGACGAAGGCGAAAAAGAATTACAAACACGCTATCTCACATACATAAAACAAGCGCTACATGTTGGAACAGATCCCCATTCTCATGACTATTTTAACTTTAGTGAAGGACTGCAACCCATAGTCGACAGTGCCTTTTTGGCCCAAGCTTTACTACGCGCACCAACTAGTTTATGGGAGCCATTGCCACATGAGACGAAACAACAAATCATTCACTGTTTGAAACAAACCCGAACGCGCAAGCCTATTTACTCTAACTGGTTGTTATTTTCAGCTATGATTGAAACTTTCTTATATGGCGTGGGAGAAGAGGATTGGGATCCGATGCGTATTGACTTCAGTTTGAAACAATTTAATGCCTGGTATGTGGGTGATGGCACCTACAGTGATGGTCCGCGTTATCATCAAGATTATTATAATAGTATCGTCATTCATCCGATGCTTGTCGATATCGTGACACAAACGGGCGTTTTGCACCCTGATTGGGATATATTAAAAGAACCGATTTTAACCCGCAGCAAGCGCTACAGCACTATACTTGAACGCATGATTTCACCAACAGGTACGTTTCCTGCGACTGGTCGATCGCTTGCGTATCGAACGGGCATCTTTCATAATCTTGCGCATCACGCTTGGCGTGAAGATCTAACTGATCTTTCACCTGGACAATTGCGAGCGGCACTGGATGCGGTGATTGAACAAACGTTAGAAAAGTCTAACACCTTTAATGAAGCAGGCTATTTAACCATTGGTGTCAGTGGACACCAGCCTGGACTTGGTGAGGTTTATATCTCAACGGGAAGTCTTTATCTTGCATCCGTTATCTTTTTACCCCTTGGTTTAAAAGAAACAGCACCTTTTTGGCAAGATAAAGCACAGCCTTGGACGACCAAACGACTATTTAATGGTGAAGACTTAAAAAACGATTATCCGCTTGATAATTAACTTGGTTGTTGTGTACTTTTTTCTTGTTTTTTCTTTATCCACTTCTCATTTCGTGTATAATAAATAACGATGATGTACTAAAGCTAAAGAAGAAAGAAGCGTGTAATAATGGGACGTAAATGGAACAATATTAAAGAAAAGAAAGCCAGTAAAGATAAAAACACCAGCCGGATTTATGCGAAATTCGGACGCGAAATCTACGTGGCCGCAAAACAAGGCGAACCTTCGCCTGAATCTAATCAAGCGCTCAAATTTGTTTTGGAACGCGCGAAAACTTATAGTGTACCAAAACATATAATTGACCGTGCCATTGATAAAGCAAAAGGTGGCGGTGAAGAGAACTTCGATGAACTCCGTTATGAAGGTTTTGGCCCAAGTGGGTCGATGGTGATTGTCGATACGTTAACGAATAACGTGAATCGTACGGCTGCTGATGTCCGGATGACATTCGGTAAAAATGGAGGTAACATGGGAACGAATGGCTCAGCGAGCTATATGTTTGACCATACTGCTGTCTTAGGTATTGAAGGTAAAACGGTTGATGAAATTTTTGAACTGATGATGGAACAGGACCTTGATGTACGTGACGTTGTCGATGAAGATGGTGCGGTCATTATTTACGCCGAGCCTGATCAATTTCATGCGGTACAAGAAGCTCTAACACAAGCAGGGGTCGAAGACTTTACTGTCGCTGAACTGGCGATGTTACCACAAAACGAACTCACACTATCTGGTGAGGACTTAGAGACATTTGAAAAAATGATTGATGCCTTAGAAGATTTAGAAGATGTTCAAAATGTTTATCATAATGTCCAACTGGACGACTAATAGGTCACAGTCAAGAAAACTTAGCGTAGATGCGTTAAGTTTTCTTTCCTTCATAGCTTATATCGAGAAAAAATAACAAAAGGAAAAGGTGATTATGTTGAATTATGCACAAACATGGGATTTAGATGCGATTTTTTCTGGTGGCACCGCATCACCTGCCCTTAAAGAAAAACTTCAAACAATAGCACAAGAATTAGATGCGTTTAAAGCAAACGTCAATCAGTTTACCAATCGGTTATCAGACTTCAAACAACTCTTAACCGAACAAGAAAAACTAGAAAAAGCCTTACTACAAGCATCTACATTTGCTAATATGGCTCATGATGCGAACACAAAAGATACTTATGCGCCTGTTATTAAGGGTGAAATCATGGTGCTCTTTAGCGAATTAAATAAAGTTGGGAATCACTTCACCCAAAAACTCGTCGACCTTGATGAAGAAACATTTGCTCAGTTTTTAGCCGATGACGACTTAGTACCAATGAACTTTGTCCTAACAGAGCAGCGCAAAAAAGGTGCCCGTCTTCTTTCAGAACGAGAAGAAACTTTAATTGCGGAGTTAAATAAAGATGGACTTGCTGCTTGGAGTCAGGTGTATGACACGATTATCTCAACGATGACAATCCCGTGGACAAACAAGCAAGGAGAAACCGTCAACTTGTCCATCGGACAAGCAATGAATAGAATGTCGCAAGACAATGATCCTGAGGTAAGAAAACAACTGTTCACGGCCTGGGAAGAAGCATTTAATCATCAGGCTCCAATATTCGCCGATGTGTTAAATCACTTAGATGGTTACCGCATGACACTACAAGAGAAGCATCAATATAAAGATCATTTAGAAGAACCACTTGAATATAACCGGATGTCAAAAGCGACACTAGAGGCGATGTGGCAAGCTGTCTCAGACAACAAACAACCATTTGTGACGTCTTAAAGAAAAAACAACAGCTACTACAGTTAGATTCATTGGCATGGCAAGATGTTGATGCGCCACTCTCTGTAGGCGATCACGAAGCTATGACATTTACTTATGACGAAGCTTGTGACTTTATCATCAAACATTTTAGCGCCTTCCCTAAACTGACTGCTTTTACTAAACATGCGTTAGAAAATCGTTGGGTCGAAGCTGAAGATCGTAACGATAAACGTCCGGGTGGTTACTGCACGAGCTTACCTGAATTTGATGAGTCGCGGATTTTTATGACGTTTACTGGTTCTGCATCTGATACGAGCACGCTTGCCCATGAATTAGGACACGCCTTTCATTCTGACGTCTTAACCGATGTCCCGTACTTGAATCAACATTATGCGATGAACGTGGCGGAAACGGCAAGTACCTTCGCTGAAACAATCATTGCGAATGCGACCGTTCAATCGGCACGCTCAGATGAAGAAAAACTATCATTATTAAATAATAAACTTGAAGGGGCAACGGCTATGTTTATGAACATTCATGCCCGATTTATCTTTGAAGACAACTTCTACAAAGCACGAAAAAATGGCGTTGTCTCACACGAACAACTGTCAAAATTAATGACTGTAGCACAAAAAGAAGCGTTCCACGGGGCACTTAATACGTATCATCCTCATTTTTGGAGTAGTAAACTGCACTTCTTTATTGATGATGTCCCGTTTTATAACTTCCCGTACACATTCGGTTACTTATTCAGTTTAGGTATTTACGCAGAATACTTAAAGCAACCTAAAAACTTTGAAGAGAAATATATTGCCTTACTTAAAGATACTGGAGCCATGACGGTTGAAGATCTTGCGATGAAACACTTAGGCGTTGATGTGACTAACGTTGACTTCTGGGCCGAAGGCGTGAAATTAATGGCTAAAGATGTCGATCAGTTTATCGCGTTAGCTGATCAGTTAGAAAATAATTAAATTTACTTTCTCTCTCCTAAACAAGGGCAACACTTAATGTTGTCCTTGTTTTTTATACCTTGTTTTATCAATGACCCTTTATTCTCTAACCCAATGTCCCTTACTCTTTTCAACCCAACGATTATCAAACACAAAGTTAAGTTTTCCTGGTTGATAGGCGTGTAACTTTTCTCTTTCTTTGCCTGGGTCTGGTATAGGTACAGCATCAATGAGTGCTTGTGTGTAGGAGTGCAGCGGTTGATTATAAACATCAACAGATGATCCGAGTTCAATCAGTTTTCCGTCATACATCACCGCAACCCGGTCACATAAATGTTTCACCATTGCCAAGTCATGGGCGATAAATAAATAAGTCAGACCTAACTTTTCTTGTAAGTCTTTTAAAAGCTCGACCATTTGCGCTTGAATCGATACGTCTAGCGCTGATAGGACTTCATCACAGACAATAAACTCCGGTTCAACAGCCAGTGCTCTGGCTATCCCAATCCGCTGTTGTTGCCCCCCACTAAATTCATGTGGATAGCGGTACATATGCTCACGTTCTAATCCGACAAGCAGCAATAATTCTTCTATCCGTTTCTTACGAGCATCTTTGTCTTTATATAATTGATGGACATCCAGTGGTTGACCGATAATGTCCATCACTTTCATTCGCGGGTTTAGTGATGCTTTTGGATCTTGGAAAATGATTTGAATATCGCGTCTTAATTTAAGCCGTTCTTGTTTATTAAAGCGGTGAATCCGCATCCCCTTATAGGTGACACTACCTGCCGTTAAAGATTCTAATTGGAGAATTAATCGTCCTGTTGTTGATTTACCTGATCCTGACTCACCAACGAGTCCAAGTGTCTCCCCTCGTTTAATATCAAAACTCACATCTTCAACTGCTTGGAGTTTCTTTCCGTTCTTCAGCTGAAACACCTTTGTTAACCCTGATACAGATAATAGTGTCTCTTCATTTTTGGACTCTTTTGTTAATACTTTATCCTCGTGTAAACGTGGCAGTGCTTCTAACAGCTTTTTCGTGTAAGGATGTTTAGGCGCGTTAAAGATAGAAGTAACATCATTCTCTTCTACAAGTTCACCATCCTTCATCACAACAACACGGTCACACATCCCAGCGACGACACCAAAGTCATGGGTTATTAATATAATACTCATCTCTATTTCTTGTTGGAGATCTTTCATTAGTTTCAAGATTTGTGCTTGAATCCTTACATCTAAAGCAGTGGTCGGTTCATCCGCAATCAGTAGTTTCGGACGGCAAATAAGCGCCATCGCAATCATTGCCCGCTGCAACATGCCACCTGAGAATTCATGCGGATATTGATGAAAACGTTCGTCGACTCGGTCAATGCCTACTTTCTTAAGCATATCGAGGGCACGATGCGTTGCCTCTTTTTTTGAAAGCTGCAAATGTACCCGCGCTGTTTCAATCAATTGCTTCCCGATCTTCATCGTTGGGTTAAAAGCACTCATCGGATCTTGAAAGATCATACTAATTTCTTTCCCTCGCACTTTTGTCATTTGTTTCTGATTTAAACTGGCGATATCGTTTCCATTATAGTCAAGCGTTTCTATCGCTACCTCTGTTTGTTGTTCATCTAATAATTTCATCACCGCTTTCGCCGTCACACTTTTACCAGAACCTGATTCTCCTACGATGCCTAGCGTCTCACCTTTCGCAATTGAAAAATTAATCTGGTTGACGACGCGATGAGTCTCATTCATTCGTTTAAAGTCAACCGATAAATTTTCAGTTGTTAATACTGACATACACTCACCTACTTCTATTTAGTCACGTACCTTAAGGTACGTCTTGTTTATTGTCCTCTTTCATATATGCATAGTGTCTGAATGAAGACATACATTAAGACAGATTAAATTTTTATATTTGACATTACCTTAAAGACTATCTATAATCTTGTTTAAGTTATTGTATACTAAACAGGTAGGAATTATCAAGTATTTTGAAAGGAGGAAGATTAAAACATGACGACACGTTTAATCAAAGGGTTTCACGTTAGTCAAGCCTCAGTTGGCTTGCGCCTCATTCATTGGTTGTTAGGTATCGTGATTCACATACCAGCACTGCTGTACTTTCAGTTTAAAAAACGTAAGCAACCTGCGACAGCAACTCTTTTAGACCAACAGATGATCCAGCAACTCTCAACGGATTATGATCAGCGAATAGATTATTTCAATCGCGATCCGAATGAAAATGAAAAACAAGCATTTATTTCTAAGGAATATGCGCTTCTAAAAAAACAGAACAACAATACAGATTAAATTACCCGCAATTTTTTGAACAGTTGTTGCAATCACGACGTTTTTTACTCTTGACACTTGTGCCTTGGCTTTTTTCTTTATCTCTTTTATTTGATTTATCATCACGGATTGATTCGGTTTATTTTTGAACGACTCGTAGCGACTGTCTTTGTTATCTTCTCGGTGATTGTCATTGTGTTTACTTTGCTTTATTTTTCACCACAGGACCCCGCCCAGAATATACTAGGAGATCAAGCAACCGCAGCACAACGTGAAAACTTCGAGGCATTATTTGGTTTAGACCAGCCGTATCTCGTGCAACTAACGGATCGCTTGCATGGTTTTATCACGTTTGATTTAGGAACAACGTATCAAGGTAATGAAGATGTGTTACTCAACATTGAAAACCGCTTCCCGGTCACCCTTACGTTGGCTTTTCTTTCTCTTGTCTTAGCTATTGCTATTGCCGTACCGATTGGCATTATCTCTGCGGTTAAAGTTCAAAGCTTTTGGGATTACAGTTTTATGTTCCTTGCACTCATTGGTTTATCAATTCCAAGCTTTTGGCAAGGTCTCATCTTTATCTTAACGTTTGCGATTGAACTAGACTGGTTGCCATCGACGTATATTCCTGGACAATTCGCATCACTCATCATGCCGGTCATTGTCTTAGGAACAGGCCTCTCAGCAACCATCGCTCGGATGACGCGATCAGAAATTTTAGAAGTCATGCATGAAGATTATATTGTGACCGCTAAAGCGAAAGGATTGTCGAACAGGCGTATCTTCACAAAACATGCGCTCCCTAATGCTTGGATTCCCATTTTGACCGTTATTGGCTTACAGTTTGGAGCCATGCTTGGTGGGGCCAGTGTAACGGAGAAGGTTTTTAATATTCAAGGGCTCGGTAGTTATATCGTGGACAAACAGTTCATTCCCGATATTCCGGCAATTCTTGCTGGGGTTGTCTATATTGCGGTGATGATTTCTGTGGTGAATTTACTCGTTGATTTACTATACGCCTTGCTTAATCCACGCTTACGAGCTGAACTCAATGATTAAACCTATAACATACACGAAGAGAGGAGGAGACTCATGACGACCCAACAAATCAAACAACATGACCGTTATAAACACGGACAGTTTGCGCTTGTATTGTCACTTGTGTTCACTATATTTTTCTTATATCAAGCGTTTATTCATCTTACGACCGTGTACACGTTGTTAGCACTCGCCTTTTTAATTGAGAGCATCATCCAAAGCGTACTCTTACACAGACTAGTTAAAGAAGGTATAACACCAGTGGCTCACTCTAAATTAACACGCGCCCTCACCTTACTTCAGGTCTTTAGTCTTTTTTCTGGTAATGTCTTTACCGCAAGCTTTGGTTTTAGGCTAAGACAAGAGAAAGAAACCATCAGTTATACCTTTATGACGTATATTTTTATCGCTGATGTCTTTTTAGTTGCTCTTACAGCTCTAAATATATTTAAGCCCTATGTCACCAACAGTTTTCTGGTCATTCTTATCAGTCTGGTAGTCCTTACCGTTACTGATGGCCTGTTGATACACTATTTAAAACCTGACTTAATGGAAACTAAACAGTTAACAGCACGTATGCGTTTATTGATTATTTTTCTCGTCATCACCGCGCTTACCGGAAATGTTATCCGGCTCTTACTCAGTTATCAGCTGTATATTCATTACATTCAAACGGATGTATCTAAACGCGAACAATCCAGTCAATTTTGGCAAAAGATTACCCGAAGCTTTACGGCGATGTTAGGTTTGTTGTTTATTGTCATCATTTTTTCACTATCATGGATGAGCACTTTTACTTTCGTTGAAAGCTTTGCGGTAGAAAATAACTATCAAACCTTATTGTTGGAACCTAGTCTCACGCATCCATTTGGAACAGATAACTTTGGTCGTGACGTATATTCACGGGTTGTCCGTGGTGGTGTGATTTCCTTATCCATCGGCGTGTTAACCACGCTTATCCCTATGCTCATTGGGGGCGTGCTTGGGGCGATCAGTGGCTATTTCCATCCACTTGTGGACCAAACCGTTATGCGGATACTCGATGCGTTATACGCGATTCCAGGTATTCTTCTAGCGATTGCGATTATCGCCGCTTTTGGATCAAATACAACGAACTTAGTTATTGCCTTAAGTATTGGGGCAATTCCCATGTTTGCCCGGACGATGCGGGCGAACGTCCTCATGATTAAAAATCTCGAATATATTGAGGCTTCCCGTGCGATTGGGGAATCTGAATGGAAGATACTTTTTAAACATATCGTTCCTAATGCCCTCGCACCGATGATTGTTCGTGCCACACTCGCCATTGGAACGGCTGTCATTGCAACGAGTAGCTTAAGTTTTCTTGGCCTTGGGGTTGAACCACACGTACCTGAATGGGGCAATGTCTTACGTGTTGGCAGTACCTATTTAGAAACAGAACCGTACTTGGCGATTTTTCCAGGACTATCCATTATTTTGCTCGTTTTATCGTTTAACTTTTTAGGTGATGGTGTACGCGATGCGCTTGATCCGAAGATGCATTAATGCTTAACGTGATTCACCATCTTATTTTAGATGTTAGCTATATATAAATCTTAAGGGGGAAACACAGATGAAAAAATGGCTCTTTTTATTACTCACTACGGTACTACTCGGTTTAACCGGATGCCTGAACACCGAATCGGACGTATCAGATGACAACACCAACACAACCGAGGAACTGCCAACTATCAATATTTTAGGTTTAGCCACAAGTGAGGATGATGTCAATATCTTGCGTGACCAACTGACTAAAAGTGGTTTTGATGTTGAATTAAACATCCAGCCTGATTACGGTAGTTTTGCGACCCAACGTGATGCGAAAAACTATGATTTAGCGGTCACAAGTTGGACGACGGTAACTGGTAACCCGGATTATGCGGTACGCTCACTTTTCACTTCAGATGGTGACTACAGTCTCTTTAAAGACGAAAAAGCTGATGAACTGATTAACCAAGCAGCAACAGAATTACCAGAGGACTATCAACAAACGTATACAGAATTAGAACAACATATCGTTTTAGATGAAGCATATATTGCGCCGCTTTATATCTCATATAAAGCTCAAGGCATCAACCAGGATATCCTTGATGTTGACACTGTACGTTTACCACGTTCACGTGCCGCTGTCTGGGAACAATATGACTTTAATGATGAATCAAAGCGTGAAACAGACCCACTGCTGTTCCACCAATCGATCAGTACGTTAACGTCACTTGACCCAATTAAAGGAAATGACGGCTCTATTAATACGCTCAACACAAATATGTATGTCCGACTCGTTAATTTAACAGATGATGATCAGGTTGTATCTGATGGATCTCTATCATACAATTACGCCATTGGTGACGGTAATACGGATTATTATTTCATTTTACGCGATGATATTAACTTCGCCAAAGTCGAAAATGACACGGCCGTTGACTCAGGTGAACTCGTCTCAGCTGAAGACGTCGTCTTCTCACTTAATCGTGCTAAGGATAGAAACTCTGTCCCGGATCACCGTACCTATAGTCTGCATGAAAGTATGGAAACGATTGAAGTCGTGACAGACATAACAGAACTCGACCAAACAAATGCCGATGGCACATCCATTAAAGATGTTTTATCTGAAGGCTTAGCATCGCCTATTAATGCTTTAGTCGATTCTGAAGATGACGTCAACAATGCGGTGGGGAACTATCAAGTTGTTAAAATCACGACGGCGAATCCATTCCCGCAAGTGCTCAATTACCTTGCTCACCAATCAGCGGGGATTGTATCGAAAGACCAAGTCGAAAAGATCAATACGTTTAATGTGGAAGATTATGATGTGAATACAGATATTGCTTATGGCGACCAGCGGACAGTCATTGAAGGTAATGACATTGACAACACGTTATATGCCAGTGGCCCATATCTATTAATTAGTAAGAATGATTATGAGGCACGTTTTGTTAAAAACCCTGCTTACATGCCAGAAACCGATCATGAACCTAAGATTAATGACGTGTTAGTCAAGTTTATTCAAGATGCTGAAAGTGCGCTTTCTGCCTTAAGAAATGGAGAAGTTCATGTCCTCTATGGCATTAAGGAAAACCGTTATGAAACCGTCGAAGAGGATGCATCACTCTACCTTCAAACAAACCAAAGTAACGGTGTCACGTATGTTGCGATGAATACAGATGAAGGACCCCTTACAAGTAAAGCATTACGTCAAGCTGTGCTTCACTCAATAGACCAAGAAGAGTTTATCTCCTTCTATCAAGCAATAAACTAAAAGCCGTCTCTACTGTCAGTCCACTCGTCGATACTGGACTTACCGTCGAACATAATGAGGCACAAGTGGAACAATTTATTCAAGACTACTTCGATAATGCAAGTGAATAGAAGAAAAGCGAGCCGTCTTGGCTCGCTTTTTTTGTTTAATAATACCTAACACCCGCACCTTTAACATTTCCCTCTATATTAATGCTGCTGAATGAACTGTAGTAACGCCTCGCCTGTTTCCTCTTCTCCAGCTTTTGAAAATCCATGTCCTTCACCAGGTAAGATTTTTACATCTAATTGCCGATAAAGTGGCTTCACCCAATCGGTGACCGCATGGCTCACGACCGCATCTTCATCCCCATGAATGATATAGACCGGTCCTTGGTAAGTGCCGATTTCATCTTCTAAAGTAAAATCAAGTAATACATCAAAGAACCGGTACCCAAGCGGCATGCCCCAAAAGACGAGACGTTCTGGAATATCTGCTTTCGTTTTGTATCGTTGTTGCCAGTCTCTCGCAACAGAAAAGGCGGGAAACATTAAAAATAAGCCGGCGACTGTTGGTCTGGCCTCAGCGACTAGGCTAGAGACAAGCCCCCCCATCGATGCACCAAAGAGATACAGCTGTTTAGCATCAACAAACGGCGCTTGTTCAAAATAATCAACGACCGCCAGTAAGTCCCGCATCTCCGTCAGAATTGTCATATCTTCTGTCTTCATTTCACTTGAATCATTCACCGACCCGCCAAGAAAATCAAACCGGTAACTATTAATCCCGTATTGAGCTAAGAACTGACAAAATCCCGCCAGATGCTTTTCTGTTCCATTATAACCATGGCTAAAGATTACCAAGGGGGCTTGTTCTTCTACAACGGTTAACACCCCGTGCATCGTATATCCGTCCACTTGAAGTGGGTATACTTTCTCCATCTGCTTTCCTCCTTTCATGATCTTCACTTTTGTTTTCTATGATTATTTCGCCACACGACATAAAAACTCCTGTTGATTGGCGAATATTCGCATCATCAACAAAAGTTATCTGACCTTACACCCAGGTGACCACATCATTCAAGTCACGCCGTTGTTTTGGTTTCGGCGCTTCTTTCCTGTAACCAAACGCCACCATTACTGATAAAGTAAACGATTCCCCGTACACCCCAACGTCTCGCAACAGTTGATCGAACGTTTCACGGTTAAAACCTTCAATAGGACATGAATCAATCCCGAGTTCTGCGGCTACACTCATCATGTTAGCGAGTGGAATATATGTCTGTTTCATCGACCAATCATCTAAGTAACGCATGTCATCAAATAGCGCAAAATCATGTTTTTGAAAATTCTCAATCACATCTTTCATATGTTCCACGACGTCTCTAGGGTAATGTAAGTGATGTAAATAATGCTCCTTAAGATAAGTAGAATCAAAGCGCACATCTTCGTGGGTTCGGGCTAAGATTAAAACAAAGTGGCTCGCGTCACTCACTTTAGCCTTTGCTCCCCACGAGTGGTCTTTAATTAATTGTTTCACTTTCTCATTTTCAACAACGACAAACTGCCACGGTTCCATGCCAAAGGAGCTCGGTGACAAGCGTGCCACTTCAAAAATAACGTCGACATCTTCTTTTGGAATCTTTTTTTCCGGATCAAAAGCTTTTGTCGCGTGTCTAAAATGATAACGGTCAATAATCTGTTGTCGTCTTTCTTCTTGTGTTGTCATTGATAAGCTCCTCTATCAAAAAATTTTCATTTTATACGCTTATCTACTATGTCCCCTCATTACATTTCTAGTAAACACTTTTTTTATAATAGATGAGAACATTCATCACTTTTTCCAAATATTATAATGTAAGCGCATGCCAACATCAACCTTCTATGTATTTTCGAGTAATCGCTCGTATGTCTATGAGAACTGATTGATAAATATAGGAGAACAACGTTCATCCAGTTAAATCTATCTCTAGACTTGCTCCTCGTTTTTGCGTAAATCTTCCGTCGTACGGTATCATTATATGGTACGCATTATTTTCAGTCGTATTAAAAGCTAATTTATGATAAATGTGAGGTTAAAATAATGATCGATTGTTTTTCTGTTTTTAAACTGGCGATCTATAAGACGTAGGAATGATTTTTTACATCAACATTTATGCATACACATACATTTTAAGGGAGAGATTTTAATGAAACATATGAAAAAGATTTTACTTAGTTTAAGCCTAATGCTTGTCCTTATCCTTGCCGCATGTGGTGATGACTCTGACAATGCTGACTCTCATGAGGATGACCAAGAACAAGATGCAGGCGCAGCCATCAGCGAAGACATTGATTACACCATCACAGGTATTGAACCAGGGGCGGGTATGTCCGGTGTTATTGATGATATAATCGCCAATGAAGCTAACCTACAGGGGTGGACACACCAAACATCTTCAACAGGAGCGATGCTGACTGAGCTCGATCAAGCGATTCAAAACGAAGAACCGATTATCGTCTCAGCTTGGTCACCACACTATATGTTCGCAAAGTATGACATTAAGTATTTAGATGATCCCGATGAATTATTCGGTGGCGAAGAAGACGTGTATAAATTAACCCGTTTAGGCTTTGAAGAAGATTTTCCAATCGCCGCTGACATCGTCAAAAACTTTTATTTAGAACTTGATGCGATTGAACAAGGTCTATTACAATCACAAAAACAAGAAATTTCTGTACCAGAAGTTGTGGAAACGTGGGTAGTAGAAAACGAAGAGACCGTTAAGGCCTTTACTGAAGGTGTCGCAGAAGGAAACGGCGGAACCATTGAGTTTGTTGTAACATCGTGGGATTCAGAATTATTCCCAGCCTACGTATTAAAACATGCGCTCGAAAGCCATGGCTTTACTGTTAATGTTACGACGGTCGACCCAGCAATTATGTTTGAATCAATCGCTTCAGGTTCTGCTGATATTACGACAGCTGCTTGGTTACCACTCACTCACGGGGCGTTTGTGGAACGTTACGAAGGGGAATTTGTTAAGCTCGGTACCGCTTATGAAAAAGCGAAAACCGGTCTAGCGGTTCCAACCTATGTTGAGATTGACTCCATTAGTGACCTTGTACCAAGCGAATAATCACTTAACAATTCCACTAATAAGCTAGAGCTCCTCGCTCTAGCTTTTTTCGTGTATAATTAACTTAAACTAATCATGAAAGGAAGATAACAATGACTGATCTTAACAACCTCATCACACAAATCGATGCTTTTCGCGACGCTCGTCAGTGGCGTGAACATCATAACGCTAAAGATTTAGCACTATCTCTCTCACTTGAAGCTGCTGAATTACTGGAATGCTTTCAGTGGCAAACGAGTGACGCAGCTGTAAACAATCACTTAGATGAGATAAAGGATGAACTCGCTGATGTGTTCATTTATGCCTTCACACTTAGCTCAACACTTGAATTAGATGTCTCAGGCATTATCCAGTCGAAGATGAAAAAGAATGCGAAAAAATACCCTGCACCAGCGACCGCACTTAAACATAAAGATTAAATCATGATTGAATAAGAACGACCCATCCTTTGTTTATGACAAATATTCACACAACGTGTTAAACTAAATGTATCTACATAATGAACTAAACGAAAGAAGGCGCCTATATGGAAAAAGTAAAATTAACAACATTAACAACAAAAGGTGGTTGTGGCTGTAAGATTGGTCCGAGTGATTTACGCGAAGTCTTGCATCAACTGCCTAAACAGACTCACGACCCAAACTTACTTGTCGGTCTTGATACCGGTGACGACGCGGGTGTGTATCAGCTGACTGATGACTTAGCAATTGTTCAAACTGTTGATTTCTTTACACCTATTGTTGATGATCCCTATGATTTTGGACGGATTGCAGCAGCGAATGCGATGAGTGATGTGTATGCCATGGGTGGTGAACCAATCACCGCCTTAAACATTGTCGCCTTTCCTATTTTCTCCTTAGATAAAGCGATTTTGACAGAGATTTTACGCGGGGCGAGTGATAAGTTAAAAGAAGCAGGCTGTCATCTTGTCGGTGGTCATTCCATCGATGACCAAGAGCCAAAATTTGGACTAGCTGTGACAGGGACCATTCATCCTGCACGCGTCAAAACAAATGCTGGCGCTAAACACGGAGACAAATTGATTCTCACAAAACCGATTGGTGTAGGCATTTCAACGACATCGCTGAAGAATAACCAGCTCACAGAACCAGAAATAACACGCGTCACTGAAGTGATGGCAACCTTAAATAAAGAAGCCGCCGAAGTGATGAACAACTATAACGTCCATGCGTGTACCGATGTCACCGGCTTTGGTCTCCTTGGTCACTTAACTGAAATGGCAACTGAGAGTCATCAAGCGATTACAGTTAAACAAGCCGATGTACCCGTCTTACCACGTGTAAGAGAGTTGGCGGAAAATGGCAATATCCCTGGTGGGTCCAAAAATAACTTAAAGCATGTCAAAAGTTCCGTTCACTTTGACGCGCGCTTTGATGAGATTGACCAATTAATCTTAGCGGACGCGGTCACTTCTGGTGGCTTATTGATGAGTGTGCATGAACGTGATGCGCTGTCAATTTTAGAATCCCTCAAACTTAAAGGGATGGATGCACGTATCATTGGTGACGTGACAGACGGGACACCAGGACACATTTATGTACAAGGATGACAACGATGTTTAAAGATATTAACCCGCAAGATGTGTTTGATTTAAAAACAGCTGGAAAAACCATTGTGGATGTCAGGTCACCGAAAGAATTCAACGATGCCACCATACCTGGTGCGATCAACATCCCGCTGTTTACCGATGATGAACGCGCAGAAGTTGGTACCATTTATAAACAACAAGGACAAGAGGCCGCCAAAGACCGTGGTTTAGAGATTTACGCTAAGAAGTTACCGGCCTTTATTCACGCCTTTAAACAACTACCTGAGCCTATCACTGTTTTTTGTTGGCGAGGTGGGATGCGCAGTAAAACAGCCGCAACCGTGTTGGATTTAATGAATATCAATGTGAACCGACTAAGTGGTGGCATTAAAGCTTATCGACTTTGGATGAAAGAGCAGCTTAAAACCATTCACATTCCCGAACTCTTTGTCTTAAATGGTCATACAGGGAATGGGAAGACGAAAATATTACACACCTTAAAAAAACAAGGGTATCCTGTCATTAACTTAGAACAGATGGCGAGTCATCGCGGGAGTATCTTCGGTCAGATTGGCTTACCATCAACGAACCAACGCATGTTTGATTTTTACTTAGGTGAAGCCTCATGCATTATCAAGAGGCGTCTTATATCGTGATTGAAGGTGAAAGTGCTCGAATTGGCAAAATAAAAATTCCAGACCGCTTCTTCCAACATAAAGAACAGAGTCAACAATTGTTTATTTCTTTACCTATTGAGAAGCGGATTGATTTGATTCTATCAGACTATCATCCAGAACCGTATCACCATCAGTTCGTTGAGGCGTTCTCGATTATCAAACGTAGGATACATACACCTGTCGCTCACCGAATTGAAGAAGCTCTTCAGTTACACGACTATCGTTCTGTCGTCCGGGACTTACTCGACTATTATTATGATCCACGTTATAACCATTCAACGGTTTATCCTGACGAATTAATAACGGAAATTGAAGCATCTTCACTGGATGATGCGATAGATCAAGTGAAAGAACACTTACCTATAAGTTAATGGTTTTATCACTATCTTAGTAGACAGTTACAAAAAATAGCAGGACCCAGTCACATTTAACGTGATTGGGTCCTGCTTTTTATTTATTAATTGGTAAATCAATCGTAATTGTTGTTCCTTTACCTTCTATCGATTGAATATTTAATTGTTGCTGGCACAGTTTCTTCAGTCGCATATTCGTATTAGCTAATCCAATATGTTTCTCATCAATCTCATTGCGTAAGATTTCTTTTAACTTATCACTAGAAATGCCAACACCATTATCTATTACTTCCAGTCGATAATGAGAAGCATACCGTTTTCCAGAAATCGTAATCATTCCACCATTGCCCTGTTTTAAAATCCCGTGTTTCAATGCATTTTCCACTAAAGTTTGGAGCACAAGCGGTGGTAGATAAACACCTTCTACTTTATTTACATCCACCTCATAAGCCACTCTTTCTTTAAAACGCAACTGATTAATATAAAGATAGGCTTCCACCAACTCTAACTCTTCGGACAGCGGAATAAGTTGCTTTGTGTTATTCAGACTAAAACTATTCGTTAAATACTGACCAAAAGCGTGGATTAAATCAACCATTTGATCAATATCTGTCGTACTCAGCGAGGCAATGGCATTCAATGTATTGAAAATGAAATGCGGTTTAATCTGTGCATGTAACCAAGCCGCTTCTAATTGAAGTTGTCTATGAATCGATTGTTTTAACTCCGTCAATGCTCTCACACGTGCTTGCAATTCCAACGAATCGACAGGTTTTACAATATAATCATTCGCACCTGATAAAAAGCCCGTATACACATCCTCTGGTTGACTTCTAGCCGTAAGAAGTAAAATAGGCAGCTCTGAGAGTGTGTAGCGTTTTCTGATTTCTTCTGTTAACTGATAACCAGATAGTTTAGGCATCATCACGTCAGAGATAACTAAGTCATAAAGTTGTTCATCAATAAGTTGAAGAGCAGCCTCTGGACTCGTTGTCGCAACAACATCATAAACTGGCTCAAGCATACTTTTAAGTACTTTTAAATTCACACTATCATCATCAATAACAAGTACTTTCGGTAACGCTTTATTAGATCGATGCCTTGTGGGTGAGGCATCTTCTTTCATTTCGGGCAGTACGATAGATGATGGTTGCTTCATGAGTTCTGAGTCACTCACTTGCTTATCAGTAGCCAGCGGTAACGTCAGATGAAATTCTGATCCAACACCTTTTTCTGATGATACTTGAAGCATACCGCCGTGCTGTTCAATAAGTTGTCTAGAAATACTCAGTCCAAGACCAATACCACCTGCATCTCGTTCATACGTCGAGAGCTTTTCATAAGGCTGAAAGATACGCTCCATTTCTTTTTCGGTCATACCGATTCCTGGGTCTATGATAGACACTTTAAGCATCGTTTGTTGTTTTTTTGCTTCGACAACAATGATCCCTCTATCTGTGAATTTCACTGCGTTATGCAGTAAATTAAACAGTATCCGTAGCAAGCGATGGCGGTCAGCGTAAACGAATACGGTTGGATTAAGATGATTTTCAATGCTTACCTCCGTTTTATTCGTCATAAATGTCACAATATCAATGACTTCATCCGTCAATGTTTTTATATCGACGATCGCTTTTTCTAAAGTAATATCTCGCTCTTTTAGTTTTGTGATATCCAATATATCGTTTAAGGTAAAGGTCAACTGATGACCAATTCTAATCATCAATGATAAGTGATACTTTGTCTCCGAATCAAGTGCCTCATGTTCATTCAATAAAGTTTGGGCGATATTAATCATCGCATGTAGAGGATTTCTAATCTCATGTGATGTATTTGCTAAAAATTGATCTTTCTTTTGATCCTCTTCGATTAACTTTGCGCGCTGATTTTCCGACACAATTAGTAAGTGGTGATGACGGCTAAATAACAATAAGGCAATTGATAGAATCGCAAAAATAAAATCAAACGGATAAAACGGAAAGTCAACGATGTCACTCAGCATTAAAAAACCCCAAATGATATTAGACGTGTAGCTGATGATGAAAAACAAAATGAAATACCCGTCCGTTTCTCCTTTTCTAATATATTGGATCGTTGAATACATCATATAGCTGATGGTCACAAAATAAAACACATAGTATAAGCCAAGAAGAATAGATAGATACTCAAACGGAACAATCCCTAGAGTTAACCCCCCCATCACACCATTAATGACAGTGACAACTTTCACAAAGCGATGATGAATCGGGAATAATCGGTGAATAAACTGCACCATCAATATGAGTAAACACACGTAAAAAAACGTCATAATTCTAAAGCTGTACTCATTCTGAATAGGTAGCTGAATAAACGTCTCGTCATCTAGTGCACTACCAAGAGCCATAAAGACAAGCATTAAACCAAATAAAACGAGTTCTTTTTGTTTGAATCGTTTACCAATAATAGAAAGCAAAAAAGCATAGATAGCATGTAGTAATAAGATGATAATTACTGTCATCTGTAGGGTTTCTTGCATATTCACTTCTTTTGCAATGGCTTCGTCCGACCCAAAGGTAATTGACTTATTAATACCACCCATATAAGGTGTATCATAGTTTGACAACTCAATCACTAAATGAAGGGTATCTGTATCAGGAGCGAGTGGAAATAAGGCGTAAAAAGGTCCGCGAAAAGTTGGTATCGACTCAAATGATGTAGCTGGTGTGTTCACTGTCTTTACTACTTCGCCATTTGCGATAACTCTTGAACTTGTATGTAAGCTTTTTATTCTGACACCAAAGATAGACGGACGATCAGAGGGTAATTGAATCGTTGCTTTGTAACTCCCATACCCATAAGCCTCTGACTCTGGATAAACACCGTCTAGCACGTATGTCCAATCGCTTGGCACATCAATTGTTGTTTGTTTTTGTCCTATCTTTGTTCCCTCTGTCTCAATGAAAGCTTGTGGATAAAAAGTCCATTCCCCGTTAAGAGATAAAGTTTCATCAGTAAATGTCCAATGAGATAAATCTAGTTCACCGTTATCGATTAATGGGTACTCAACGGTTTGATGGGCATGAATCCAAATAAAACGAAAACTCATCAGCATCAGTATAAATACTAACGCCAATAAAAATATATACCGCTTTTGCATTAACTGTTCTTGTTTAAACATTTAATCACCTTCTTAACTGTTCTTAGTTAATTAATAATGCATAGCCGATCCTTTGCGGTATCTTTTAGCTAAAAGTAAAGCTTGATCAGCTTCAATCATTACGGACTTATTTAACACCGAACTTTCAGATATACCTATTGTCGCGGTCACGTTGATCGACACATCTTGATAGTCAATCGATTGTTTTATACTGTCTAGTATCGCAAAAGAAAGCGTCTCTTGTATTTTCTCATTGTGCCGTTTTGCTGGATAAATAAACTCGTCTCCACCTACACGGTAGACGTTTTCATCTTGCTTCACAATCAACGACAGGCGATCGGCTACTTGTTTTAATACATAGTCACCACAATCATGACCATAACTGTCATTGATTTTTTTAAACGTATCTAAATCAATATAATAAATGACATAATGCTCGCCGTTTTTTTTATTCATAAGTTTACTAAGGGCACGTTTATTCGGTAATCCTGTCGTCGCATCTGTTAGTGCTAGGCGTTTATATTTATTTCTGTTTATGGATAATTGTGATATAATGACAATTAACACAATAATAATAATTAGATAATAATTGATATTCATTTTAAGTCACTCCTATTCTACCATAATATTTCAAATAACTCGTCTAATAATTATAACAGCGACAGCTTGACTAAATCTAAACACGTTCATAACGTTTTTAGGTAATAGGTCACAACAAAGGAGGCACGATGATGAAAGTTTGTATCTTTGACGATGAGACCATGGCCATTGATTTTCTTACACATCAATTAAAGAAGTTAGCTAATATACATATATTGTTCACTTCCACAACACCATATCTTGATGACCACACTGACACATTAAAACAAATAGATGTGGTATTTTTAGATATCGAGATGCCCGAGGTTGATGGACTATCTCTTGCTGAACAACTGAATGAACAGTACCCTCATATACATATTGTTTTTGTATCGGCACATAAAAGTTATGCAATCGAAGCTTTCGAATTAAGTGCACTCGATTACTTATTAAAACCCGTTCAATTAAATCGTTTAAAAAAGACCATTAAACGAATAGAACAGCAATTACCGCCTAACAATACCATCCTCTCTGAAAATAGACAGTTATTGATTCAAGTGCTAGGATCGCTTGAGTTTATTATGGATGATGCTTCTATTACTGCCACGATTCAGTGGCGCACGAGTAAATCAAAAGAAGTATTTCTATTTTTACTTCACCATGCTGGGGACGTTTTATCAAAAAGTAAAATGGTTGAAACGCTATGGCCAGATGTTGACCCTGATAAGGGATTTGCTAATCTCTATGTGAATATCTATAACGTCAGAAAATCATTAAAACCATTCAGTCATTTTATTACAATCGCTAATATCGATCAGGGCTATGCTGTTAAATTAAATCACGCAAAGGTTGATAAACACTTATGGTGTGCTTTTTTTAATAAATCAACCGTACTAACGGATGCTACTCAATCTGAGTATCAGCGTCATTTAGATATGTATAAAGGTGTTTATTTAGCAGAACTTGATTATATCTGGCTGAAGCTGAACGGTTTGAAATAGATGAAATTTGGTTACATCACGCCAAGTTATTCGCCGACTTTCATTTTAAAAAAAATGACATTAAACAAGCCTCGCGTTGGTATACAACAATAATTAAACATCGTCCAGATGACGAACAAGTAGCTTTTCAATTAATGAAGCTCTATGCGGATTTAAATTATCGCATGCTGGTAGAACATCAATACAAAGATTTAAAAAAACACCTTCACGATTTAAACGTGTCAATGGATACAACGATAAAAAAATGGTTTGCAGAGTGGCAAAGACAATACCATACTTAACCTTGTCTATAGAGTAAAAGCTATCACACAGTCGTGATAGCTTTTATCTTTTTAAGGAAAATTATTTATTTGTTCTCTTTTTTGAAGTCATTAGACTTATCCATCCAATTACCATTAATACAGCGCCCATTAATAAATAGTTAAATAATGTTGTCGCTGTGTTTGGTAAAGTTTCTTCATCAGAATCTTCTGGCTCCTCATGTATACTAACGACTATTTTTTCATTGGTTATGTTATACCATCGATGACAGTCTCATAACCTGGTATCGATTCTTCTGCAATCGTATAGATATACACCTTACCGAAATCATCATAAGCAGCTAGGTCTCGGAATGTGTAGGACCAATCCATTCCACTGGTTATTTGAATTGTATCCACTCGTTCGCCGTTACGGAGTAAATGAACAGTGATAAATTCTGGGCGATCCAATAGTGAATCATTCAACCAAGTTTTATTAACAGTAACCGACGTCTCACCTGTTCGTGTGTTAATCACGTTATAGCCATCAATTTCCGTGTGATAACCTGGGACACCATCTTCTGTTACCCGATATTCGTAACGCTCACCTACTTCATTAAATTCTGGTATGTCTTTAAATTGATAGGTCCAACCATCCTTTGCCGTCACTTCAAGTGTTTGAATCACGACATCATTCTGAAGTAGATTGATTTTAATCAACTCTGGGCGATCCGTTGGATCGTCATCTTGCCACGTTTTTTCTCCACTAATCGTTACCGTTCCTACACGGAGGTTTTCAATATCATAACCGTTAATCGTTGTGTCATATCCCTCCACAGGTTCTTCTGTGATGGTGTATGTGTAGCGAATACCTTGATTATCATACTCCTGTAAATCCGTGAAGCTGTATCGCCAGTTATCAGCTGACGTGACCATTTGTTGATCAATCTCTATACCGTTTCTGAGCAGATTCACCGTAATCAATTCAGGTCTGTCTGATGACTCACCGTCTATCCACGTTTTTTCTCCACTAACTTCCGTTCTGCCCACACGTACGTTAGTAATGTCGAAACCTTCATCTGTTTCTTCATAACTTACATCATAACCAGAAACAGGTGCTTCTTCTACGGTATAGTTATACCGAACACCTTCTTCGTCAAAGGCATGAAGTTGATCAAAATGATACATCCAGTTACTTGATTCACTGACAAGTTGTGAGTCAATGACGATACCATTTTGAAGTAAGTTCACGGTAATGTCCTCTGGCCGCTCAGGATTATCATCATCTAACCATATTTTCTCTCCACTAATAGATGTTTCACCAACGCGGAGGTTAGTCAAATCAAACCCGTCCACTTCAGATTGGTAGCCTTCTACTGATTCTTCTGTGATGGTGTATGTGTAGCGAACACCTTGATTATCATACTCCTGTAAATCCGTGAAGCTGTATAGCCAATTATCGGCTGAATTAACGACTTGTTGATCAATCTCTATACCGTTTCTGAGTAGATTCACGGTAATCGATTCAGGACGGTCTGATGACTCACCGTCTAACCACGTTTTCTCACCACTCACGTCAATCGTTCCAACACGCACGTTAGTGATATCGTACCCTGTATCTGTTTCTTCATAACTTACATCATAACCAGGAACAGGTGCTTCTTCTACGGTATAGTTATGCGCAACACCATTCTCATCAAACGCATCTAGCTCATTAAAGCTATAAGACCATCCGGTTACATCACTAACTTCTTGACTGGTAAGTTCTTCTCCGTTTTGAAGTAAGTGAACGGTAATTGTTTCTGGTCGATCGTTAGCTTCATCATCTAACCACACTTTCTCACCTGTCACATCAGTTAATGCTGAACGGACGTTTTCAATTTCAAATCCTGTCTCTGTTTCGATAATTTGTGACAGATCATAGTTTGGTATGTCACTTTCTTCTACACGATAATTGAACGGACTACCATCCAAATTATATATAGGAATATCGGCAAATTGACCTTGCCAATTATCAATGGCTTTAACCGTTAACGTTTCAAATGCCACATCATCCTGGTAGAGCGTAACCGTAATTTCTTCTGGCCTCACATCTGATGAGGCATCTAACCATGTTTTCTCAATCGTTATGTCTGTTGTTTCAACATTTTGGATGTCAAAACCATCTGTTTGATTGCCTGTCACTGATTGAAGTAAATACCCCTCTCCAGGGACAACTTCTCTTACTGTATATTCATAGAAATCACTGTTTGAATCAATCGCATCTAAATTTTCAAATATGCCTTCCCAATTCTTTTCAGCCGTTAATTCAAGTGTCTCACCTGTTGGCAGATTATTTTGAAGTAATTCTACCGTAATAACATCCGGTCTATTTTCTGGTTGATTATTATCATTCCACACTTTACGAACAGGAATAGACGTCAACTTATAATTACTGACCTCGAGCTCAACGAGCTGTTCATCGTGTGGGAAATTAATCGCAAAAGTAACCTCCCCTACATGCGGTTGATAACCATCAAGTGGAGCGACTTCGGTAAAGCGATAAGTACCAGGGCGAAGACCTTCAACGCTAATTTCACCATTCTCATCTGTTGTATGTGTCGTCGCTTCATACGTTCCGCTGTTCACGAGACTGGTAGCTTCTAACTGGAACTCTACACCTGGGAGTGTCTCGTTTGTTTCCCCGTCTACTTTAACTAATTTAACAGAACCTTTTACGATATCATTGCCGACATCATTTAACTCAATGAGCTCTGTTTCAGTCACAGCATCATTTACAGTAAATACATCTGACGTATAGCCACCAGTTTGAATCGCGTAACCATCTGGTGCAGCTATTTCGCGCAGACGGTAGTCACCAGCACAAGTCCTGTCAGCTCGATCATTCCGTTATGGTCTGTCATGAGTGTTTCATAACCAGATACAACTTGATCTGATGAATCAATTAATTCAAATCTCGCACCTGAAAGCGACGCACCTGTTTCATTATCCACTTTCTTAAGACGAATTGCCGCAAAAGGATGATTGTCTACTGTCGTTCTAACGACCTGCCCTAGCGCAACATCATCTAATGTTACTTCTATTTCTATCGGTGTCTGATCTAAAATATAGCCACTTGGTGCTTCTGTTTCTACAAGCTCATAGATACCTGGCTTTAAGTTATCAAACCTTAAGATACCATTCTCATCTGTCTCACCTGTAATAGACGTGAAAGATTTATTAGAATCATAGTAGTCTCCTGACTGATAACTAAGCTCAAACTTAGCACCAGCTAATGATCGGTTGCTTACAGCATCCCGCTTCAGTATTTCAGCGGCCGTTGTCTTTACATTATTTCCAAACGGTTCGGTTGAAATCTCCACTGGATCCGTTTGACTTAAAGCGATGTTAAACGGAATAGGTTCGCGATCACTCAAATTAAAGCCATTTGGAGCAGAGATTTCCTCAATCGTATAGTTACCCGGTCGTAAGTCACCTGTCTCAATTAAGCCGTTTTCATCTGAGATGACTGTTTTACTAAAGTTAATGCCTTCATCTGTAGACACGATGCTAAATCTTGCCCCAGAAAGGCCATTATTACTACTCACCGTATCCGCATCAACCTTTTCCATAAAAGCACTACCTGGAATGAGCTCATTTTCAACCGTAATGGCGTCTCGTTCAATATCAAGAACGGTGTGATTGTCTTTAATTGTAAAATAATACTCGGTACTATTTTCTTGATAGTGTTCTTTTTCGGTCGTTTCTTTAAAATAATAATCCCCTGGTGTTAAATCTTCTAGATAAATCACCCCACTAGCATCTGTAACATGTTCGTTACCTACTGGATCATTATCTGCATCATATAATGTAAAGCCGACATTTTCTAATGCTTCATTCGTTGTCCCATCAATTTTTGTGAGTCTGATATCAGGTTTAATCTCGTAGTTTTCTACTTCAATAATCCGGTTATTATCAACACTGCCACTCCCCACAGTTACATTTTGTGAATCACCAACTGCAGGATTAACCGTATAACCTTCTGGTGGTGTCACTTCTTTCAGTTGATACTCACCAAACAATAGATTAATAAATCTTAACTCTCCGTTACTATCTGTGGTACCTGTTTTAATTAAAAGTCCCCTGCTTCATCATAGAGATGAAATGCTGCACCTTCTAAAGCTGTTTCGTTATTTTCAGCATCCACTTTTTTAATCGTTAACGAGCCAACTTCACCACTAATGGAGCCTGAAATACTTCTAAAGTCGATTGCTTGATTGACATTAGTATCGCCTTCACCTTCAGCTACCTGCTGGCCAACAATTGATAGCTCATTTGAAATATTCCCATCACCTTCATACAAAATATACGTGTCATACTCGAGTACGTAAGCTTCTTCAATGCTTGATAAAAAGTTAATCTCATAACTTTCTTGACCGTTCTCATTTTCATTAAAGGTAACCGTATAATCTATGCCTTCTTCTAGCACTGCTTCTGAGTCTTTAACAATATTGGTTTCCGTTGCAGTTGTACCGTAGATTGTTAAAGTTTCTTGTATGATCGTTTGATTGATACTTGGCGTATCCGTTATAACCACATTATCTAACTTAGATTGGCTACGGTTGACGTTCACGGTCCAGTTCACAATACGACCATTGTCACTATTTTGTTGACCTGATTTCGTTGTAAATTCACCGCCATATCTTGGACTGACTGATGCATCTAAGACTGTATCTTCATGATTGTCACTTTCTATTGTCGCAGTGTTTTCATAAAGTGCTTCGACCGTTTCATCTGAAAAGTCTGTCGTAAATTCGATGACATAACCGGTTTGAATATCACCCAATCGAACAGAGAAAGCCACCTCCGTTCCTAAACTATCTGCTAAGTCAGTGATCGTAAAATCACCTGTCACTTCCGTTCCTTTTTCAAAGCCATTTGCGCCACCGGTTAAAATCATCTCATAGATTTTCACACTTGTTATATCAAAGTTCTGATTACCTAAGATAGGATCAGTAACGACGACATCTTCAAGTGTTTCATTATTATAGTTAACACCAATGGTCCAAGTGATTTCTTTTTCCTTTACATTGTAGCGGCCAAACTTAAAACCGTTATTTTTCGTGTAACCGTCAGGCACAAAGGTAGCTGAACCCGTTTTTGTGACCATGGTTGATTCACCTTCCGGCATCCATTCGGCAACAGCGCTGTTCGAATAACTACCTTCTCTTCCAGCAACATCAAAATCTATATCAGTGGTATAAGTAATGTCAACGCGTTGAGTAACATCATCTAAAAATTTTATTGTCATTTCGTCATTTGCATCACTATAGGTAACAGTTGTTTCACCCTCATATCCATTAATATTTAACGATGCTTCGTCAAACGTAAAACCAGCTGGTAACTTGTCTGTGACAGTCACATTCGTCATAACTTCTTCATCACGATTAATGATAATAGACCAATCCGTTGTTTTTTCCTTATAGTTAGCCCCAGTATTATTTTTGATAAGAATACCTTGTCCAATCGTTTGGCTACCTTCTGATTCATTACCAAAATCATCTTCAATTGTGTTCGTTACTATGCCGTCCTCAGACACACGATCGATTGTTTCTGTTTGGTATTTAATTTTGAATGGTTCATGAATGGATTCATTAAATTGAATCTCGTATCCTGAAGCAGTTCTTGTTAGTGTATAGTTCTCATACCGTTCTTTACCTATTTCTACTCCAGTATCTGGGTCAATCGATACTTTATACACTTCCATGGATCCATCAATCAATTGTTGGTTGTTATCCTGAAAAGTATCTGTCAAGACCGCTTGCTCTTGACCGATGTCTTTTTCGTCATAATTATACTTTACTTCCCAGTCAACAATTTGACCGACATCATCGTAATCCGTCGCTTCTTTTTCAAGTGGTTTCCCTCGCGTTACCGCGACTGTCGCATCTGTCGTTAACACATCCGGACTATCTGACGTAAGCGTTACATTGTTTTTATATTCGGTACCGACGCGGTCGTTTACGGTTGTATCATAAACAATCCGATAACCTTTATTAATATCACCCATTCTTAATTCATAACTTTTATCTGATGGATCCACTGTAAGATTAAAGTCGTTATTTAATACTGCATCTGTTACATCCGTCAGTGGTTCTTCAAATGACCCATCCGCATTCATGGTTAATTCATAAATTTTAAATGATGCTTCCATAAAACTATGATCACCTGTAGACGTTTGATCTGTTAGGACGACATTTCGACATTTGTTGAAGATTTTTATTCACATCAACTGTCCATGTGATTGTTTCTGTATTGTAACCGCGGTTACCGATCCCTTGTTTATCTAAACCATTTTCATCTGGTTTAAAAGAAATAGGAAACTCTACTGTGTCATTCTCACCAAATGGAAAGACAATCGGCTCACCTTCGGCTGGACCATCGTAAGCACCATCAAAAGCCGCTTCTAACGTAATATTCCCTTGGATATTAGACTCCTGTGTAATCGTATCATTAAATACAATGACAATATCATTACCATTTGTATAGAACTCTCCAAATACCGTACCATCTGCGCGTTTGAGTTCTGATGAATCAGATTCTGGCACTTGTGGAATTGTAAACATAGAAGGTACTTCTATAGTGTAAAATGAACCGTCTCCATAGCTATGTCCATTTTCTAATTCAAAATCATAGGTTAATTCTAAAACTGTATGACTGAAAGGGGGGGCTACAATAATTTCTGTGCCGTCTATTAAAACCTCACCATCTTTTTTCACCGTTGTTTCAATATAGAAATGATCAGTAACCTCTGCTTCAGTTGTGAAGCTAGTTATCTTCATATCCGATGATTCTGCTATCTCTGTCGTTTCTTCCGTTTCAACTGTTTCATTATCTTCTAGTTGGTTTTCTTGCGTATTCTCTGTTGATTCTACTCCTTTATCGCCGTACACATGATTTCTTACTGTGTCTTCTTCAACGATTGCTTCAATAGAGATACTCCCTCTATATGTATCAACAATGCCTGCATCAAATAGAAGTGATAATTGATTTGCTTCAATTTTATATTCACCTATAATTGCCTGCGTTTGTTCATCAATCAATTCACCTGATTGGTTGGTGATGCTTATTCGGTCAGGTATCTTCATTGTTTCAGTTATTGACTCAGTTGAATCCATCGACATGGTTGTCCAGTTAACCACCACTGCACCTTTCCCACTCGCCTCATCTAATGAGAGTTTTTCCTCTTCCGTTTCAAACACGATTGACTCAATTGCTGATACCTTTGTTGTCTCAGCTAAAACTTGGGGTATCATTAAACTGCTTGATAACGTGTTAATAAGTAATACAAACAATAAGACCATACTAATACTTTTTTTCATTTTTCACCCTCCGTTTTTAAATCATATTCGCTCATTTATAATTTAGAATACATTCAACGCATTGCTCGAAGTGTTAAAGGTATTACCATGATATAATCACACCCTTAATTTAGCTGTTGATCTACCTAATGCTCCAGTCTATGTCTAGTCTAAAAAAAACGGTTGAACATTTTCTAAATTTTTAGATCACGCCACTATAAATGTAGGTATTTATGACTAAAAAACAGCACAAAAAAAGCTTTAACACTAGTAGAATGACTAATGTTAAAGCTTTTACTTTTTTATACTTTAAATGATTATTTTCGATTCACGATGATAATACCAAACGCCACCATCACAAACGCAACAACGAGCATCCATGTGAGTGATTCACCCGGAATAAACATCGCCGATAACAATACCCCTGATACCGGGGTAATAAATTTATACATACTGATGCGTCCGGCTTGATGGTATTTCAACAGAGAATACCACAAAGCAAAGGCTATCGCAGATAAAAAGGCAGAGTATAACAACAAACCAGACCCGAGTGCATTAAATTGGATTGCACCTGGTTCAAGTTGCGGAAAGCCAATGAGAAGAAGCGCCACCGCACCGAGAGTAAGCTGCCAACCTGTGATCGCAAATGGATGAATCCCGGTCGCAAGCTCCTTTGCCATAATCGTCGCAATCGCACTGGTCACTCCAGCCATCAACATAAATCCTTCCCCGTCCCACTGGAAGCTAAGTGTCAGTGATTGTCCCCAGTTAGCTAAGATAATTCCACTAAAACCAGCAAGAATTCCAATTACTTTCTGCTTGCTTAAACGGTCATCTTTATAATAAAAATGGGCAGCTAAAATCGTGAAGAAAATGCCACCGGAAGATAAAATCGCCCCCTGCATACCTGTAACACGCGCCAATCCATTATAAAAGAAATAGTACTGGAAGGCTGTTTGAATGACACCAAGGACGAGTAAAATCCCAAATTGTTTCTTTGTTATCTTTATAGCTGATCGATTCATAAAGAATAAAAAGATAAGGACTAACAGCCTGCGAGTAAAAACCTTAAACCAGCAAAGACCATTTTGGCAACTACGTCATCCGCTGACATCTGTAGTTCATCATAACTTACTTTGAGGACCGGAAAAGCACTTCCCCATAATACTGAACAGAGTATTGCTACTGAAATGGCAATACTCGGCTTCATTAATAATTTCTTCACTTGCCTCTCTCCTCTGCTTAACTTAACTTGTACGATCACGTGAGCCATTAACGGCTCCTTGTTTGAATAAACACACAAAGGTCATCATACCAAATTTAAACACCCGAAGAAAGCAAGTTGCTTAAAAAAAGATGGCCCAGGAGAGCCATCAGTCGGTGAGTTGTTTTCTAATTTCTTTATTTTTATCCGAAAAAGCGGTATGGTGTGATGACACCATCGCGCGAGCATTTGCTTCAGGATTAAGATACGTCTTTGCTTGGTTAACCGCGTTCACCGCATCTTGAAAACAACCGAGAATCAGATTAACTTTCCCCTCATAGCTAATAATATCACCTGCAGCAAATAATCCAGGGACAGATGTTTCACCAAGGCTATTACCTTTTAAGAAGAATTCACCCTCTCGTTCAAGTGATAAATCTGTCTCTTCTATGAGACTCGCATCTTTTTCATAACCATGATTAATCACCACATCATCTACTTCTTTAAGTATGGTCTTTTCTGTTTGACAATCCGTAAGTTCGACCGCCGTAATCCGGTTACCATCAGCAACACATCGGGTAATTTCGGTTTCAGGGTAGTAGCAAACAGAACTGTTGAGTAATTGTTTCACCGGCTGTTCATGACCTTTTAACGCCGATTTTCGGTACGTCAACATCACTTTTTTCGCAATGGGTTCAAGTAAGTTCGCCCAGTCAACCGCCGCATTTCCTCCACCTGAAATCATCACTGTACGCCCTTTAAAGTAGCTGAGTGAGGTCAGCGTATAATGAATATTTTCAACATCTAAACGTTCAGCCCCGACAATCTCTAATGTTTTTGGTTTTAAAATGCCACCACCAACCGCAACAATGATTGTTTGACTATAATGCTTTTCACCGGCTTTATTCGTCAGCACAAAATAATCCTCGGTTTTTTCAATCGACACAACCTGTTCATTTAATATAACGGTTGGCTTAAATGTTAAAGCTTGCGTCGTTAACTGTTCGATGAGCGCTTGTCCAGTAAGTGGCGCGAGACCACCGACATCCCAAATAATTTTTTCTGGATAGACATGAAGTTTTCCACCCAACTTGTCTTCCGCATCAATAATCTTTGTTTTCATGTGGCGCAAGCCACTATAAAAGGTAGAATAAAGACCAGCCGGTCCTCCACCAATAATTGTCACGTCAAAAAGTTCCATAAGATTACTTCCTCTCGTATTTATTAGACGTTCCGTCTCTTTCTAATGTTTGATATCAGTCATGACGGCGTCGTTTCTAATTGATAATCATTATCAATTATATCGGAAGTAGCTGACATTCTCAATATTTTTTATAAAATTTATTATTTTCACACTTTTCAAACACCAATAGGTGAAAAAAACCACCTACTATATTGACACACTAGTAAATTCCCGCTATAGTAGTAAACACAAATGACATTGAGAATCACTCTCATTACGGAGGTAATAACTATGACTCGCCTCACCACAAATCAACTAAAGGTTGGTTATGGCGCTTCTCCTATCATAAAAGATTTAACGCTAACGATACCTGATAAACAAATAACGACGATTATCGGTGCGAATGGTTCTGGTAAATCGACGTTACTTAAAGCGATGACTCGTCTGATTCCTTACGCATCTGGGATTGTATCATTAGACGGGAAAGCGATCCAAACAGAACCAACAAAAACATTAGCTCAAAAAATGGCGATTTTACCTCAAGCACCAGAAGGATCAGAAGGCTTAACGGTTCATGAACTCGTTTCTTATGGTCGTTTTCCATATCAATCGGCTCTCGGCCGCTTAAGTCCGCACGATCATGACGTCATTAACTGGGCACTTGATGTGACACAAATTGCCGAATTTAAACAGCGACCGATTGATTCACTTTCGGGTGGTCAGCGGCAACGCGTATGGATTGCGATGGCCTTAGCTCAAGAAACAGACATTATCTTTTTGGACGAACCAACGACTTACCTCGATATGGCTCACCAGCTTGAAGTATTAACTTTACTTGAAAAATTGAATCAAACAGAAGGACGGACGATTATTATGGTATTGCATGATATTAATCAAGCCGCACGTTTTTCTGATTATATTGTCGCCTTAAAAGATGGTGAGATTATAAAAGCGGGTACACCAGAAGATATACTTACAAAAGATGTGTTAAAAGCCGTCTTCCAGATTGATGCAGTGATTGGCACCGACCCAACGAACAATAAGCCGATGTGCTTAACTTATAACTTATTTAAAGGAGACTACTAACATGAAAAAACTACTATCCATCTTTATTTTATTCACAGCCTTAATTCTTTTTGCGGGATGTAATACCAACGAGGAACAAGCTGAAGACTCAAATACAAACGATCAGACTGATACCAGTACGCCCGAAGAGACAAACGAGACATTCTTATATGAATCAGAAACCGGATCTGTAGAAGTACCAACAAACCCTGAACGTGTAGTTGTCTTATCAGGTTATACCGGAGATGTATTAAAACTTGGCGTCAATGTTGTCGGAGTGGATACATGGTCTAAAAGTAACCCTACTTTTGAAGAAGAACTGCAAGATGTTGCGGAAGTATCAGAAGACAATTTAGAAAGCGTCATTTCATTAAACCCTGATTTAATTATTGCACTCTCGACGGTAAAAAATTTAGATCAATTAACAGATATTGCACCTACAGTCACTTATACTTGGGGAAAGCTTAATTATTTAGACCAACATATCGAAATCGGGAAATTATTAAATAAAGAAGAAGAAGCAACCACTTGGGTCGAAGACTTTAGATCACGCGCAACAGCTATTGGTGAAGAGATCAAAGCAGAGATCGGTGAAGATACAACAGTCTCAGTCATTGAAGCATTTGGGAAAGATCTTTACGTCTATGGTAACAACTGGGCACGTGGGACGGAAATTCTTTATCAAACAATGGATTTAAAGATGCCTGAAAAAGTAAAAGAAGATGCACTTGAATCTGGTTACTTCACATTATCACAAGAAGTCTTACCTGAGTATGTAGGTGATTATCTTGTCTTAAGTAAATACCAGGAAGCAGACACAGCATTTGAACAAACAGACACATTTAAAAATATTCCTGCCGTACAAAACGGCAACGTGATTGAGATGCAAGGAGAAGGTGCGTCATTTACTGACCCGATTACGTTAGAAAAACAACTCGCCTTCTTTAAAGAAGCTTTCCTAACGAAATAAACCAAAGCCATCTTCTCAATCGAAACAGCTATGGTTTACTTATACGATTTGGTACACTAACAAGGGAGTGCGTCTATCGCCTCCCTTGTTAAACTTTCAGAAAGAGTTGATCGATATGCTAGATACCTTCAAAGGATTATCTAAAAAAAGTCATCTATTGCTTGGTCTTAGCTTATTCATTGCTATGTTTTTTATAGCGCTCCGTTTTGGTGCTAAAGATGTGATTCTTTCCGATATCTTTCTTGCCTTATTTACTAATAAAGCTACAGATGCCGTTCTTGTCTTACGTGACATAAGAATTCCACGTGAAATAGGGGCCGTTCTTGTCGGTAGTGCGATGAGTGTTGCTGGTGCCATTATGCAGGGAATGACCCGAAATCCGTTAGCCGATCCTGGCTTGCTTGGATTATCGGCAGGCGCATATCTTACGTTAAGCTTATCGGTTGTCTTATTACCAAGTGCCTCAATGTGGTTGACTTTGATTATTTGTTTTGTCGGGGCAGCTCTTGGGGCACTGCTTGTCTTTGGACTAACAATGACCAAAAAACAGTCCTCGGTTTTCCGAATGGTTTTAGCTGGGGCTAGTATTTCAACATTACTGTATGCGATAAGCGATGGGATCGGCCTCTACTTTAATCGGTCAAAAGATATCGCCTCCTGGACAGCTGGAGGACTGATTGGAACCCAGTGGTCACAGCTATGGACGATTGCTCCGTTTATCTTTTGCGGGATTGTGATTGCGATGTTTTTCTCTAAGCAACTGACGGTACTAAGTTTAAATGAAGATGTCGCTATCGGACTCGGTCAACACGTCACCCAAACAAAAATCATCTTGTTTATCATTGTTATCGTTTTATCAGGCGCATCGGTTGCTTTAGTCGGGAATATGACTTTCCTCGGATTGATGGTGCCACACATTGTACGTGGAATGATTGGCCGAGATTACCGTTATATCCTGCCGTTCTCAGCCTATACGGTGCGATTTTCATGTTGCTTGCTGATACACTTGGCCGGACGTTAAATGCGCCCTTTGAAACGTCGGTTGCGGCAATTATTGCGCTAATTGGTTTACCTTTCTTTCTTATGATTGTTCGACGAGGAGGACACGGCCTATGAATAAACAACGTATAATAAAGCAACGTATATTTCTCGTTATATTCGCTCTCCTTTTGGTCTCGACTATGCTGATAGCTATAAATGCCGGTACCGCTAAGATTCCTATCAACCGAGTGATACAAACGTTTTTAAATAATGGGAGCTTTAACGAACAGTTTATAATCTTTAAGCTTCGGCTTCCTCGAATTTTTATTACTGTTTTAGCCGGGATGGGACTGAGTTTATCTGGCGCTATTCTCCAAAGTTTAACGCGTAATGATTTAGCGGATCCTGGGCTGATTGGCATTAATGCTGGGGCCGGTGTCTCGATCAGTTTATTGTTTTTATTTATTCCTCTTGAACCAGGTCTGTTTACTTACATTGTTCCACTTGTGGGGATGTTAGGCGGGATGCTGACAGCTGTATTAATCTACCTCTTCAGTTATGAACGTCATCGCCCGTTAAAACCTCTCCGGTTAATTTTAACCGGCGTCGGTGTTTCTACTGCTTTATCAGGATTAATGGTTGTGATTATTTCTAGTGCCCAGCGAGAAAAAGTTGATTTTATCGCCAAATGGCTCGCAGGGAACATTTGGGGCACCGATTGGCCGTTTGTTTATGCCCTGTTACCGTGGCTAATCGTTTTCGTACCATTAACTTTTATTAAGGCACAAAAGTTAAATATCTTAAGCCTTTCAGAAGGTGTAGCGATTGGTTTAGGGGTCGCAATTAAAAAAGAGCGATTACTTTTACTTTTGAGTGCGGTAACTTTAGCCGCATCAAGTGTAGCAGTGACAGGGGGAATTAGCTTTATCGGCCTCATGTCTCCGCATATGGCTAAACGTTTAGTTGGCCAGCGCCATCAATTATTTTTACCGCTTACCATGTTGATTGGTGGTTGGTTATTACTAGTAGCTGATACACTTGGTCGCAGTCTGATTAACACCATTATTCCTGCTGGTATTATTGTGTCCATTATTGGTGCTCCTTATTTTATTTACTTACTATTAAGAGACGTTGATTGACACGTTGGTTCATGATGAAACGAGCACTAGACAGATCGATCACTCATCATGATATAATCATAGGAACACCAGAAAGGATGGATGCTATTGACACGTATTACAACACAATCTGCCCTGCAACACGCTTTTAATATTAGACGACACGTGTTTATTGAAGAACAACAGGTACCAGCAGCTATCGAATTTGATCAGTATGACCGGTTAGATGCGGATTGTCTCCACGTTTTAATCCGCCATGACACGGTACCTGCCGCCACTGGACGGGTACGGTTTATCGGTCAGTCAGCTAAGCTTGAGCGTATTTGCGTATTAAAACCATACCGTAAATATGGTCTCGGTAAACAAGTGATTGCTGCACTTGAAAAAATGGCTCATGAAAAGAAACCTAAACAGTATCTCTTGCATGGCCAAACACACGCCATTCCGTTTTATGAACGCCTTGGATATAACGTGGTTTCAGAAGTCTTTATGGAAGACGGTATTCCGCACGTGGAGATGGTTAAAAAGATACTCAACGACTAGGACTGATTTTCATATCCACAAAGAAAAGAGAGGACGTTCTAGTAAGAACCTCTTCTCTTTTCTTTAGACTGTTTGTCGTTGTGACTGTAAATGGTTAATCATTTTGTTAATATGTGCCGATAGTTGTTTTGAAATTTTCCTTGTTTTTTCAAGCGCAACTTGCTGTTTCGCTTCTTCCTTACCGACATTTGCTAAAATATCATGACTTGATTCATGTAATGCATCGTGTTCTTTTTCAACTGCTTGCCAAATGGGGGTAAGAACCGGATCGATAATTTCTAACGCTTGATAATAGTGACCAAAAGCACAGTGATGACTGTCCGTTTGAATGGGTAGCCGTTGATTTAACTCTACAATATCAGACAATGTATCCAGCCAGTGTTCGTGCTGTTTCAGTGCTGAAGTCAAAATGTGTATCAGTTCTTCTGGTTGAATCGGATTATTTTCACTTAAAAACTGCTGATAAGCTGCTTGATTTTGCTGAATAATATCAACATCTAATGTTCTCATTTGTTGGCGGACTAAATCCAGTTCACTCATTTGACCCATTAATCCATCCATCATTTTCGCTAACTTCTCTTCTTCATCGACTTTCCCTTTCACCGCATCGGTGACAGACGTCGCTGAGCTACTCACTTGTTGAAATGACGCCACAAAGGATTCCATATCTATTTTAATGTGATCAATCGCTCCATAGTTACCCGAAAGACCTGCCGTCACTTGTTCGACAGCGTTAGGAATCTGCACCATCGATTGATTAATCATCGTTAAACTCTCGACACTATTGTTTGATACATGTTCAATTTCTTGTTTAAATGTCTCAAATTCTGTCAGCGATGTTTTCGTATTCTCAGCGAGCTTCCTAATCTCATCCGAAACAACCGCAAAGCCCTTTCCTGCTTCTCCTGCACGTGCCGCTTCAATAGAGGCATTTAGTGCAAGTAAGTTCGTCTGATCAGCAATCCCTTCGATGACCTTGACAATCTCGCCAATCTTTTCAACTTTGGCAAGTAACTGATCTAAATGCGTATTGACTGTCTCATTCCCCTTAGTCACTTGGAGACAAATATCTGACATTCTCTTAATATGTGATAAGCTTTCTTCTGTCGTTAAAGTCACTGCCTCAATTCGTTCGAATATATCTTCTGCCCGGCTCACATTCTCTTCAATAGTAGTTTCAATCTCAGACATTGTTGCGGTGACCTCTTCAGTGAAAGCGAGATTATCTTCTGATTGGCGTTTTAATATATCACTGACATGATGAATCGCATCTTTCACAAAACTGAGTTCGACTTCTACTTTTCCAAGTCCTGCCGTTGAACCAATCATTTGTAGTAAATATTCACGCGAATAATGTTCTAGTGACGTGATTGTGTGTTCTACTTTATCTTTTCGTTGTTTTCGTTTCATCCCTAACATAATTCCCCTTCTTTCTTCTTATTTATTTTACTATCCTGTCTGTTTTTCTTTCATACCATAGTAATATCGACCGATTCCCCTAAAAAATAAATACTTTTGCAATTCTTAACAGAAGGTCTAAATCAGAAAAAAACGGGCTACTTTCATTTTCATTTACATAACTACGTTGACAAAGTAATCATAATCGTGTATATTTACTGAAAATTCATACTTTTACAACCCATCAAGAGAGAGGGAGGGACTGACCCTGTGAACTCTCGGCAACCGCTAGTGATAGTAAGGTGCCAATTTCAGAAGCAAACGCTAAAGATGAGGAGGTAGACAGATCAACGGATTTTACGCCCTTCTCTTTTTTAGAGAAGGGTGTTTTTCATAGGGTTGTAGGAGATGAAAAAAGGTGGAGAATATTATGGCAACACAAACATTTACCGCAACATCAACTTTAGAGGATAAGTTTTTAGTCAAGAATACCGCACGTCAACATACTGTTTTCGTCGATGAACCTGAGTCCCTCGGCGGAATTGATACAGCAGTCAATCCAGTGGAATTGTTACTCGCAGCACTTGGTTCTTGCCAATCGATTGTCGCTCCAACGTATGCTGAGAAGTTTGATATTGATTTAAAAGGGTTTAAAGTTGAATTAGAAGGCGATATTGATTTGGATGGTTTCTTTGATAAAGCGGATGTCCGCCCTGGCTTTTATGATATCCGCGCGACGTATCATATTGAAACGGATGCCGGTGAAGAGAAAGTTAGTGACTTTGTCGCTTTCCTTGAAGCGCATTGCCCGGTTGAGGACACGATTGAAAATACCGTCGCTTTCTCATCAACATTCCATATTAAAAAATAATCTCTGTGCATAACGCACATCACCTAGAGCTCATAACGATATCTATAGAAAACAGCTTGGGGATTATTCCCCAAGCTGTTTGTCATTCAAATCTTTTATTTTACTCATTAGTCATATTAATATCCATTGTAGGATAAGGGATACCAATGTTTTCGCGGTCAAAGGTAACTTTGACTTCTTCTAATACGTCATAATAAACCGTCCAGTAATCTTCTGCTTTTACCCATGCCTTAACAGCGTAATCAACAGAAGAGTCGCCATGATTAGCTAGACGTACGAATGGTTCTGGGTCTTGCATAACTAATTCATGATTAGTGATAATCGTTCTTAACACTTGTAGTACATGTTGATTATCCGCATCATAGCTAACACCAAACGTAAAATCAACCCGGCGCGTACTATTAACGGAGTAGTTAGTAATACCAGCGTTAGACAGATTTCCGTTAGGAATGAAAATCATTTTATTATCTGCCGTCACAAGTTCTGTATAAAGAATTTGAATCGCTTTAACTGTACCGCTGTATCCAGCTCCTTCGATATAATCGCCGACTTTAAACGGGCGAATCGTTAGGAGTAAGACACCACCAGCAAGGTTGGCAAGGGAACCCTGAAACGCTAAGCCAATCGCTAAACCTGCCGCACCTAGAATAGCGACAAATGACGCAATCGGAATACCTAAAATACCGACAACTGAAATTACGAGTAACACTTTTAATACCGCACTTATTACTGACTGTAAGAACGGCTTTAGACTATCATCGAGTTTTGACTTTTCGATCTGACTGCCAATGACTTTAACAACAGCCTTAATGATGGCTAAACCAACAATTAATGTAATGATGGCTAACACAATTGGTTTAGCAATATCCACTAAAAGATTCATCCAATCCATTTTCTCATCTCCTTTGATATATAAAGCATGACTATTGTAACATGTTTCCTGCGTTTATACATGTTATCAACAACTCCTGATTGAAGTCGCAATGGTTCTCGACATTATAAAAAGGGCGTAAAACTCGATATTTCCTATTTTTTTCGACCAATCACTTCATTCTATTTAAACAAATAAATAAATCGCCGAAATCACCGTAGTCACAAAAATAAACACCCGATACGTTTCTTCTTTAATAATAGACACAAGCCAAATGCCAACACGTGTCCCAGCGAAGATAACCGGTAAAAGAATCAGGCTAATAATAGATGTTTCCATTCGATTGATTGCCACACAAACACATGGAAAGGTAACTTAAACATGTTCAGTAGAAGAAAAAACCACGCTGTTGAGCTAATCATCTTACGTTTACCAATCTGTTTACTTAAAATATAAATCGCAAAGATAGGACCAGCCGCATTACCAACCATCGATGAAAACCCACTTACTACGCCGACAAGCGTCGTGAGCCATTTATGGTTGCTGATTTTAATGGGCGCTTTTTTAATTTCTTTATATACTAACAAGACAATACACAAGAGGACGATGACACCCATCGTCATTTTAAACTGTTGATCATTGACATATTGACCGTACCAGACACCGAGTAATACACCAATGACAGCGGGGGGTAAGAGGTGTAAAATGTCTTTTATCGAAATCTCATGCCCGTAATGTTTTACCGCAAAGACATCTCCTACCATTAGTAAGAGTAACATCATCCCTGATGACACAATCCCGCCGAACGTGAGTGCCATTAATACCACAACAAAAATTGTTGAACCTTGAATTCCGGTTTTAGAAAAACCAATCACAATCCCGGCTAACAGTAAAATCCCCCATTCAATCAAACTATAATCAAACATAATCAACCTCCTTAAATCCTTGATAGACGCTATCTTTAAACGTCATTTCAATGACAAGCGGCATTCTATCCTTCAGTGCCAAAAAGTTTGCTAAACCAAAACCTGCCTCAAAGTATTGAATGATTGTACTAAGACTCGTTCCATGAGTCCCAATCACAATCGTTTCATTTGAATGATGCTTAATTAAATCCATTATGACTGCAACATTACGTTTCTGCACAATCATTAAACTTTCACCTTCTGGTAAATGATAAGAAAAGTCTTCCCATTGCCTTCTTGTATACGTTTCAAAGTCATCAATCCAATGGTCGGAAATTTTTCGTTCGCGTAAATCCTCCACTGTCTGTACCTTTAATCCTAAAGATATGGCTAACGGTTGGACAGTATCAATAGCGCGTATGTATGGACTAGAATAGATTGCATGAATGGTTTCACCGGTAAAAGTCTTCACTAAGAGCTTACTGTCATATTGGCCTTTTTCCGTTAACGGTCTCATGCTATCATCGTGGATGGAAAAGTCTGGTTCCGCATGACGGATGAAAAATAGCTTCATTTTCTCACTCCTTGTATGTATGATATGTTATCAACTAGTATACCACAGTAAAAACCTTGACGCATGGAGGTGCTTCAAGGTTTTTGGCTTCAGTTTGTTTTAAAATTATTTATTTCGCTATTCAGCGCCTCGCCGTTTTGTTGGAGACTTTCTGCTGATTCTGTCACCATCTTTAGTGCTACTAACTGTTCAGCACTTGATGCATCAACTTCTTCCGTTGCGGCTGCTGTCTCTTCCAATATCGACGCAATTTGTGAAATAGCCTGAACGACTTGATCTTTATATGCGTTAATATCTAAGACGTCTGTTGTGATTGCCTCAACAGCCTTCATTACTTTCGTGTTTTCTAATGCGAGCGAAGTAAATCTAGCTGTCGTCTGATTAATAACATCCGCTTGACGTTCCGTCATGTCTTTAGACTCACTCATCGCCTTTATAGCTTCCGTTGAACCTTGACTTACTTCATCAATCGTTTGGGCAATTTCTGTTGTTGCTTTTGATGTTCCTTCTGCTAACTTACGGACTTCTTCTGCGACAACCGCAAAGCCTTTTCCGTGTTCACCGGCACGAGCAGCTTCAATCGAGCATTGAGTGCCAATAGGTTTGTTTGATTTGAAATGTCATCAATCACTGTGACCACAGAAGCGATTTTTTGAATTTTATTTGCAAGTTCTGTCATAGAATGGCTAACACCATTGACGACTCGAAGTGATGCTTTTGCTTGTGTACTCAGTTCATTCATCTGGGAAGCACCTTCAGATTGGATTAACTCCACCGATTCAACAAAGCTCTTAAGCTCTTCTGCTTGTGTTAAAAGATTTTGAATCTTCTCTGATAACTGGAGTGTTTCTTCATTCGTTGCCTCCGCAAAATGAGCCGCCTCGGTTGTGCCAGCCGATACTTGCGACATCGCTCGACTAATTTCTTCACTTGATGCGGATGTCTCTTCTGCTACTGCGCTCAGTTGCGTCGAAGCGTCATGTACTTGGCTAACGGAGTGTTTCACACCAAAAATCAACTGACTAACGGACTGAATCATCGTATTAAAATCTTCGGTTAATTCGCCAATTTCATCATGTGAACGGGATTCTAACATAACTCTAAAATCACCACTAGCGACTTTTTTAACTTCTGTTGATAGTTGTTTAATTGGGCGCGTAAGCGTACGCGCTAGAACTAAAGCAATAATAATAAAGATAATAGTAATTGCTGCAGCAATGGCGATCACACGTATCAATAAATCTTCTAGTGATTGATACATTTCAGATTCAGGCATCACAAATCCTAGCGTCCAATTCGTTCTAGGTACATTGGTTAAGTAAACCTTACTCGGCTGCTCGTTGCTACTGATTGAAAAACCGACATCAGATTGTTCTCCTAACACATCCGCAACTTCACTATACTGCTCATCATCTCCAATAAAATGTGCGGCCAGAGCTTCTGTTGGGTGGGCGATGAAATGCCCTTGATCATTTAATAAAAAAGCCTGACCTGACTCTCCGATTGAAACATTATTAATAACCGACTGAAGGTTTGATATATCAATATCACTTGTCACAACACCAGTAAATCTATTGTTCACCTCAAACGGAATGCTCGTTGTAATCATTGTCATATCCAGCGCTTGATCATAATAGGACTCTGACCATATGACAGCCTGTGTTTCTTTTGCTGATTGATACCAATCTTGGGCTGGATAATGATAATCCCGCGTTTCATATTCATCAGTAAAGAGAACAGACTCACCATCTTATATGCATAAGGACCAAAGTATTCTAATGCTGCGTTATACTGGTTCGGTTCAAACCAGACGCCCATACCATAAGTATCATCATTCAATTGGATAAAATCAGCCATTAGCTGATGATATTGTTCACGTGTTAATTCTGAACCGAATGCCTTTATAGTTTGAGCCATTGTTTCTCCTAGGCGCTGGTGACTCATCAACTGTCCATCGATAAAGTGTTCAATATCATTCGACAAATAAAGCATCTTGTCGTTGATTTCTTCTTCTATAGCTTGTTTGGCTGATTGATAACTAAGATAAGCAAGTAAAGCTAAACTAACTAAAACAATTGGGACAAAAATTAAAATTTTCTTTTGAATACTTATTTTTGCGTTCATAGGCGCATCCCCTTTTCCTTTATATATAACTATTATCGGATTTTTAAAACGATAAGTGTAAAAAGGAAAGCGCTATTATTAAATAATATTAATATTGATTTATTCTGTCTATTTATTACTGACCGATATAATAACTAATTACATCCCAACTATTCTTATAGCAACAGTTTACCGCTTTGTTTCTTAGGGTAAGAAAGACTATAATACTTTTTCAAAGGAGTGAACATCATGTCAGAGCCATCAAAGAAGTCCTTTGATTTCTCAATTCTAGTTGTGCACGTTGCTTTTATTGTTTTTTCATTCTATGTAGCGATTGTTTTTCCATACTATATCGGCCTACTACTTATTATCGGTCACTATACCCATGAAAGATTACACAATGGTTGCATCCTCACCACACTTCAACAAAATCATGGCTATGCGCGAAAGAATGAAGATTTCTTTCACTATTTGTTTAGACGGTTTGGCTTTGATGTGAATCCAACCATCACAACACAGCTTCATAACGTAGTAAAAACCGTTATTTTAATCATTGTCGTCATTGATTTTGTGGAACGTGTCGTTCTAACATGAATGTAAATATTTTTTTCTTTTATTTTTTAAAAGCCACCTAACGAATGGTTAGATGGCTTATTAATTTACCAGTTAAGATTTAGCTGCTTCACTTTTGTCTCGTATAAATCATGTAATTGTTGTTTTATTCTTCCGTTTAGTGGCTTATGAGTAGCGGACATGTTTTGTCTTAACTGTTCGCTATTTCTGGCACCTGGAATGACGGATGAGAATGCGTCAAATGATAAAATATATTGAAGTGCGACGCTTGCCATCGATTGATTGTCGCCAATGATTTTTCGCACGTCTTGAACAAATTCACTGCGTTCTCTAATTTCCGCTTCGCTCCAACGACTGCGAATACCAGTAAAAGTACTACTTGCACCATATTTACCTGATAACCATCCGGAATCAAGGGGCACTTTGGCAATCACACCAACGCTTTATCGTTTGCGCGCTTGATTGCTTCAAGTGGTTCTTGATGGAAGATATTAAACATAACCTCAATCACGTCACTATTAGTTTCAGTAATAATTTGATCAACTTCTTTACCTGTATCAACAGAAGCACCATAGGCTTTAATCTTTCCTTGTCGTTTTAAGTCTTCTAGTACACCATATGCTTCACTTGTTTGTGAGAGTGCGTCAAATGGTGGGTTGTGAAGCAATAATGAATCTAAATAGTTCGTTTGGAGTCGTTTTAAACTACCATCAACAGATTCAACTAAACGTTTTCGATCAAAGCTCTGAACATCATCAATGTGGTGCCCACATTTACTATTAATCACAACCTCTTCTCGTCTACCTTTAAACGCTTCGCCTAAAATCGTCTCACTCTTACCTAAACCGTAATTAGCGCGGTATCAAAAAAATTACACCCTAAGTCGATCGCTTCATGCACAAGCTTAACCGCTGTTTTGTCATCCATTTCTCCCCAGTCTTTTAAGTTACCGAGTTGCCAAGCACCAAATCCTACACGTGACACATGAAAACTTGTCTGACCCAATCGTTGTCTATCCATACTAATCTCACTCCTCTATTCTAGTTAAGGTCAATACTAAAGCGCTTTCGTTACTTTCGCAAGTAAAACGTGTGTCTTTACTTGCGCTTTCGATTGTGATGGTAGACAAAACCACTAATGGTGCTAAGAAAGACAATCATCAGATAACTGATTATAAAGAACAATAGAAGAATCCCTGCACCAGGTCCTGGGTCATCTGCTTGGTTGAGCATGGGAAATAGCCATGCAAATAACCCTACACTAAAGAGGAGAAATACCACCGCAAAGACGATGATAAGTAAATCGATAACATGACCTGATACTAGTTTCACTGCAACAGTAAGCGCAAACACAATCAAACCGATAAAAAGCAGGATTGTCAGCACGATACTAACGGCATTGACCGTTTCAAGGTTTATGCCTGTTAAGCGACTGATTCGTAAGGTATTGACAATCAATTCCGTGATTAAAAACCCAAACAAGGCATAGATTGCCCCAATGAACATCGTGCGTCCAAGATCATATCGTAAGTGATTTTTCTCGTTCGTCACTGCTTTTATATTCGTAGTCTGTAACATGACACGTCCCCCATTTGTAATCCGTTAATCCAATGGTTCATCTCTCACATACTCAATAATATCACCCGGTTGGCACTGAAGAGCTTCACAAATGGCCTCTAGAGTTGAAAAGCGAATCGCTTTTGCTTTACCATTTTTTAATATCGATACATTCGCCATCGTAATGCCTACACGCTCAGCTAACTCTGTCACACTCATCTTGCGCTTAGCGAGTAAAATATCTAAATGAATTTTTATCATGACGACACCTCAAATCGTTAAATCGTTCTCTTGCTTGATTTCAATCGCTTGTTTTAATAACTTTTGAAGTAAAGCGGCAAAGATGGCTATAACCATTGAAAAAAAGATAGGTAACCCACCAACCAATACGAGTCCTGGTGCATCATCTATTTCAGCAATCCCATAAACAAAGGGCCAAATGATGGTATATATCACCGCAATAGCAATGGCCGCCTGCTTGATTTGTTTTAAAGCCGTCACCGCGACTGGTGTGAATGCTTGTTGGCGGTCAATAAATTTCAACAAGTCATACGCCCTCCTTAGCGCATAGAAAAATGGGACAGCTGTCAACAGCATCCCTATCACAATTGGGTACATCAGCTGATCATAACTTGTGTTAAATGGTTGCGCAATAAGGCTATAAATTAAATAGCCGGCAAAGATAACGATGGGTGACCCAATTACGATTAAAGCAAGCTTCAACAATCGTGTCGAATATGTCATATGATCCCTCTTCTCATCATTATTTCCTTTCTATTTTAATCTAATATTTATTGTTTTTCAATAAATTATTATTGATTTTCAATAAAAACGACTGGTTTAGGTGATGTTTTCCACATTCTAATAGCTTTAAAATTTTAAACATGTTATTCTAGCTCTAAGTACTTACTAACATAGATAAGGCTGTGATAACATGGTGAATAAAAAAAATAAACTCCCTCTTTACTTACAACTGATGGAAGATATCATTAAAAAAATTGAGCAAGGGGACTATAGTGAAAATGAAAAGCTCCCATCTGAACGAGAACTTTGCGATATTTACAACCTAAGTCGCATCACTGTCCGAAATGCTCTTCAAGAATTAGAACAAGAAGAATACATTTATAAGCTTCATGGTAAAGGTACCTTTGTCGCTCCGAAAAGTTACAAACAAAAGTTAGTGAAAGTGTATAGCTTTACAGAGGAGATGAAAAAGCTCGGTAAAGTCCCGCAAACGAAGGTCCTCTCATTTGATATTGTTCCTATCGATCAACGGTTGTCACTCAAGATGCATCTTGATGTCGACCAGGAAGTCTATCGTGTGAAACGTTTGCGTCTAGCAGATAATGTGCCGTTTATTTGTGAGACATCCTATCTACCGACACATTTATTTCCGAACTTAACTAAACAAGCACTAGAAGAACGACCGATGTATTCAGTTTTTATGGATGACTATAACATGGGCGTATCACAAGCGACTGAACAGTTTTCTGTTACAAGTCTTAGGAGCGAAGAAGCTGAAAACTTACACGCAGAAATCGGCTCGCCAGCTATGTTGTTAGAACGATTGGCCTATGATAACGCAACATTGATTGAATATACTGTGAGTATTATTAGCGGGAATAAATTTAAATACACTGTTGAACTGAATTGATCAGTTCGACAGTGTATTTTTATGTCAAAGGACCTTTAATAATACACTTTCCTCCTTCCCCTAAAATATTTTCTTGAATTGTAAAGTGAAAGGCATAATCCAAAAAAATAATAATAAACTTGTTATAACCAGTTGACATTTTCACTTTAAGCGCTTACACTAATATTAACTTGTTATAACCAGTTGAAAGGAAGTGTTTTTTTGGCTCAATTAATCGTGACAGGACACGCGAATTTCTCGAGTGGCTTATTATCCTCCGTTAAATTAATTACTGGACTCGATGAAAAATTTACTGCGGTAGATTTTTTAGAATCCATGGGGCAGAAGCGTTAAATCAAGAACTACAAGCTAAAATTCAAGAAACCAACGATGATGTTTTAATTTTCACAGATTTACCAGGTGGTACCCCATTTAATCAATCCGTCTTAATTAAAACAACATTAACAGATCGAACAATCGAAGTAGTATCTGGTACAAATCTACCGATGCTGGTCGAAGCGAGCATGATGGACCAACAACCGATTGGTGTTTTACTGACATCGCTTATAAACACTGGTCAGGATAATGTTATGTATTATCAACAGAAATCAACCCAAAAAGTCACCGCTAGCGATGATGGTATCTAACGTTTAACTTACACACAACTAAACAAGGAGGCATAATCATTATGAGTACACCCAATATTTTATTAATGCGAATCGATAATCGATTAGTACACGGACAAGTTGGTATGACTTGGACAAATACATTAGGAGCAAACTTAGTCATTGTTGCTAATGATGAAGTGTCAGAAGATGAGGTTCAACAAAATCTTATGGAAATGGTCTTACCAGAATCAGCTGAGAGTAGATTTTTTACTTTAGATAAAGTCATCCGCATTATCCACAAAGCTGCTCCACGACAAAAAATTCTTCTTGTTGTAAGAACAGCTCAAGATGCACTTAAACTCGTTGAAGGAGGTGTCCCAATCAAGAAGATCAATGTGGGTAATTTGCACTTCTCAGAAGGTAAGAAACAAATTTCATCAACAGTCTCTGTCGATGAAGACGATATTAAAACGTTTAAAGAACTCGATCGTTTAGGAATTGAATTAGAAGTTAAAGGCGTTCCAAGCGATAAAGGCTTTAATCTCATGTCTAAACTATAACCGTAGAGGAGGATGAACAATTATGTTAATGGAAGCGTTGTTAATTGGTCTATGGGCTGGTATAGCCGGTATTGATCAGTTTAATGGTCTCACCCACATACATAGACCAATCGTAACAGGAGCAATTATTGGTCTAATCTTAGGCGATTTAAAACTTGGTTTAATGGCAGGGGCCACTCTAGAACTTGTATGGGCCGGTATGGTACCACTCGCTGGTGCCCAACCACCTAACGTTGTTATCGGTGGGGTCATTGGTACTGCCTTTGCGATACTCACAAATCAAGACCCAGCGGTTGCCGTTGGTGTAGCCGTGCCGTTCGCCGTAGCAGCACAAGCAATTATTACATTAATTTTTACAGGTTTTTCTCCATTAATGCACAAAATGGATGAACACGCAAAACAAGCCAATACCGACGGTATTGATCGATTGAACTATCTTCAACCTATCTTACTATTTGCTTTCTTCTTCATTATTGCCTTTTTACCAATCTTTTTCGGGGCAGAACAAGCAGCAAACATTGTGAATATGTTACCTGAGTGGTTAATTAATGGCTTATCTGTTGCTGGGGGCATTATGCCAGCTATTGGTTTTGCGATGTTATTGAACATTATGTTTAAGTGGGTGTATGCCCCATTCTTCGCCATTGGTTTTGTTGCTGTTGCTTATGGTAACTTACCTATTTTAGCTATTGCGATTGTTGGTGTGGCGATTGCTGCTTATGACTACTTTAACCAGAATAACACCAAGTTAAAAGTTGCTGGTCACTCTAATGTATCAATCGATGATGAGGAGGATTATAGCGATGGAATATAATAAAGAAAATGAAGAACTCATCAATAACGATATTCAAGACACCTCTAATGACAAAGTATTGAATAAGAAAGACTTGAATAAAATGGTTTGGCGCTCCCTTCTACTCCAAAGTTCATTTAACTATGAGCGGATGCAGGGTGGCGGTTGGACTTACAGTATTATTCCTGGGTTAAAGAAAATCCATAAGAATAAAAAAGATTTATCTAACGCCCTTCAAGATCACATGCAGTTCTTTAATACCCACCCTTTCCTTATTACCTTTATTCAAGGGGTTATCCTTGCGATGGAGGAAAATAAAGAAAAACGTGAAACTATTCGCGGTATCAAAGTAGCTCTTATGGGGCCACTTGGCGGGATAGGTGACGCCTTATTCTGGCTCACTTTACTACCTATTACCGGCGGTATAGCCGCCTCGCTCTCCTCCGAGGGGAATGTGGCTGGACCACTTTTATTCTTAATTGCCTTTAACATTGTGCACTTTGGCTTAAGATTCTTCTTAATGCATTATGGTTATGGTATGGGAACAAAGGCTATATCCATGCTAAAAGAAGGGACAAAGAAAGTGTCCCGTGCGGCTTCAATTGTTGGCCTTACTGTTGTTGGTGCCCTTGTTGCTTCTTACATCAATTTAAGACTTGATTGGACCATCCAAGCTGGTGAGATCCCGGTTGACATTCAAGGCGAAGTCATTGATGCGATCATGCCAGGATTGTTACCACTTCTTTATACTGTCTTTTGCTACTGGTTATTAAAGAAAGGAAAATCACCTCTAGCACTGATTGGTATGACCATCGTGGTTGGCTTAGCTGGTAGTTTATTAGGTATAATGTAAAGAGACAGAAAGGGCATATATATGCCTTTCTTTATTAACAATAAGGGGAGAATATTATGTCTATCGCAATAAAAGCAGGCACCGTTTACTTACATAATCAAATCGTTCACGACGGGTATCTATTAATAGATAACGGCAAATTCGTGTCATTTACTAAAGACAAACCAGATGCACACTATAACGTCATCGATTACAGCGATTACGCTATCGCACCTGGTTTATTTGATACTCATATTCATGGCTATAACGGTTATGACGTTATGGATAATGATCTAGCTGGGTTTAAAAAAATGTCTGAAGACCTTCTTTCGTGCGGTGTTACGTCATTTTTACCTACTACGTTAACAGCACCGATTGACCAATTAGATGCCGTTATTCAAACAATTGGGCCACATATGAAAGAAGTAACAGGAGCAAAAGCAAGAGGATTTTTCATCGAAGGACCATTCTTTACCGAAAAACATAAAGGGGCGCAAAATCCCAATTACTTTATGGATCCTTCCACTGATATTTTGGACCGGTGGATACAACTATCTCATCATCAGATCAAAAAAATTGCCATTGCACCTGAACGAACTGGATCACATGCCTTTATTTCATATGCTAAGAAACACCATATTAAAGTCGCACTTGCTCATACCGATGCTGATTATTCCATAGCGATGGACGCTATTAACTCAGGCGCCTCTATCTTTACTCACACATTTAACGGCATGAGTGGATTCCACACCGGGAGCCTGGCGTTGTCGGTGCGGCGCTTAATTCAGAGCATGCCTTTGTTGAAGTCATTGGCGATGGTCACCATGTCCATCCAGCTGCGATTAAAACGCTAATCAAAACGCGGGGTATTGATGAAACCGTGTTGATTTCAGACTGCATGATGGCCGGCGGAAAACCAGAAGGCCAATATAAACTTGGTGAGTTTGATGTTATTGTGAAAGACGGAAAAGCAACGATACCATCCGGAAGTTTGGCAGGTAGCATTTTAGAGTTAAAAGATGCGGTTAAAAATCTTGTTGACTGGGGCGTGGCAACGCCTCATGAAGCAATTAAAATGGCGAGCACGAGTCCTGCCAAGTCATTAGGCTTAGACGACACAGGAATCATCAAATCTGGGGCTGCTGCTGACTTTATCGTGCTTGATCATAACCTTCATTTACAAGCGACTTACATTGACGGACAATGTAAATATACGAAAGAATAGAGGACGCGACATGATATTAACTATAACGATGAATCCTTCCGTTGATATTGGGTATTCACTTGATACCCTTCAGATCAATCAAGTGAATCGTGTGTTAGAGGTGTCTAAAACAGCGGGTGGAAAAGGTTTAAACGTCACACGTGTATTAACATCACTTCAAGCACCCGTCACTGCAACCGGCGTCTTGGGCGGGGAATTAGGTACGTTCATTAAGACTGAACTTGAAAAACTTGACGTCACGGAAGCCTTTCTCACAATAGACAAACCGACGAGAAACTGTATTGCCATTATGCATGATGATGGACATCAAACAGAGATTCTAGAACCAGGTCCTTCTCTAACAAAAACAGAAGGGGAAGCCTTTTTATCTCATCTAGATGCTATACTGTCAAAAGATATCACAACCGTGACTGTCTCTGGAAGTTTACCGAAAGGACTACCCGATGACTTTTACGTTGATGTCGTGAGACATATTAACGATAGCGGTGCCAAATGTATCTTAGATACGTCCAATAAAGCGCTATTACGCGTCTTAGAAAGCAACACGAAACCATTGATCATTAAACCTAACTTAGAGGAACTTGAAGCGCTATTACATCAATCCTTACCTACTACAGATGATCAAATACAGGCGCTTCATGATAACCTTTTTAATGGCATTGATGTCATTGTCTTATCCAAAGGAAAACAAGGCGCCCTTGTGAAATGGAAAGATTCCATTTATGAGGCAACACTGCCAAGTGTGACAGCTGTCAATCCTGTCGGTTCAGGTGATGCGACGGTGGCCGGACTAGCGTTTAGTGTCAATCAACAATTAGAACCTGCTGTCTGTATTCAAACAGCGATGACAACAGGTGTACTAAATGCGATGGAGAAACAGACCGGCGCAATTAATCGAGATAACTTTGATGACATCTATCGTCAGATTACAATTACTCAAGTGTTATAGCTTAAACAACGTTAAAAAACACCTTCCTGTCTTTAATAACAGGAAGGTGTTTCCATTTATTTTTTTGCTTTTAAATGTGGTAAGCTCGGTGTAGCTTGTTTTCCAGCTATGAGTTTCTCTCCATCCGTATAGCCTTCTTCTCTTGGTGTCAACTCTTCAATTAGTTTCTGTCTTAATCTAGTGACTTTGTCTTGATACGCGTGTGTGTCGACATGATTGATACACTCTTCTGGATCATTCACTAAATCAAAGTATTGTTCTTCGCCTGATTGTGAAAACCATATATACTTTTCTTTCCCTGTTGTAATATAATGATAACTTTTTTCACCAAACTCATGCTCACCATGTAGATAATCACGCCAAGGTGCGTCTTCTTTCCTGGTGAGTGGCAATAAACTTTTTCCATCAACATGAGCTGGGATTGGGATATCCAATAGATCAAGCACGGTTGGCATTACATCTCTTAGTTCTGTCACCTTTTGCGACACAGGCATGAGCGGTGCTTTTAAATACTTTCCTGGATCAGATATAATCAACGGTACTTTCGCAGACCCCTCATAAGGTAAAGATTTTCGATATAAATGATGGTCACCCATTAACTCGCCATGATCAGACACAAAAAGAATAATCGTGTTCTGTTTTAATTGATATTCTTCTAACGCCATTAAAAATCGTCCGATTTGATGATCGATATGGGTAATCAAACCATAATAAGCAGCTTGAGCTCTTTTAAATCTTTTTTCAGGTACAATACCTTTACCGGTCACCGGGTTATAGCCTGATTTCTCATCATCTGATTGTTCCGCCCACTCACCCACTGGAGGTGCGGGTAAGTCCTCATCTAAATACATATCATAGTAATGTGGTGGCGGATCAAGAGGTGGATGTGGTCGTACAAATGACATCTTTAAAAAGAATGGCAAAGTTGGATCTCTTCGTCTTAAGAAATCAATCGAACGGGTCACGACCCAGTTCGTTGGATGCAAAGATTCGTCAAGCGCCCACGGTCTTGTGACCGTTGAGGAATTACAATCTAAGCCTAAATCAGTTAAGTCGACATCATGCCCTGCTTTATCTTTTAGCCACTGTAAATAATCATCCACTTCATTAAAAGATTCGCCTGTCTTTGTCGCTTGTTTAAACCGGTTATAGTGCATGTAGCCATCATGCAGTTCAATATGATGAAAGCCGCAAAGTTTGCGCGTCGGATAAACGTGCATTTTTCCAATCGCTTGTGTATAGTAACCCGCACTACTCAGGACTGACGGTAAAAAGTGTGAATAATCCCACGGAAGTTTGTCCTCATAGCCAACACGTCCCGTATTTTTCTGTGACATACCGGTTAATAAAGCGGCTCGTGCTGGAACACAGGAGGGTGTTGCCGCATAAGCATTTTTAAAAATCGTTCCATTTCTAGCTAATTCATCCAGGTACGGGGTATCAATGACAGGATGACCTAAAATACTTAAACAATCAAAGCGCATTTGGTCGACCATTATCATAACAATATTAGGTTTCATACGTACTCTCCTTTCATCCACTTACTTGTCCACTCTTCACCCTTTGGGCGAGTATTTCTAATGCATGTAGATGTTTATTAAAAAAGGTTTGATACGCTTCACAGTAGGCATATTTCCCACCAACTTTGTAGCGCTTACATCCACCTTTGCAGAGTGTGAGAAACGGGCAATCAAGGCAATCATCCGCTAATACGGTTTCTTTTCTAAATGCTTTTGCTGTATCAGAATGAAACAGTGACGCATAGCTTTCCTCAAAGATACTGCCTAATAAATAACAATCATCCACATAAAAATCACACGGAAAGACATCGCCATTTGCTTCTATCACAAAATAGGTGGTGCATTGCCCCGCTAAACTACAATCTTCAGGTTGTTGGCCGAGAAGAATACCGACAAAATTATCAAATAAACGATTACTGACGTAACTTCCTGACAAGTAACTGGTTAAGTACCGGTTAAATAATACCGACAATACTTTACTATACTGTTCTTGTGTCATTAATAATTTTTGTTCTTCTCTTGGGCGATTTAAGCGATCAAGACATGGGATGTACTGAATATGTTTAAAGCCTTGTTGATCAAAAAAACGGGCAACTTCATCAATATATCTGGCGGTTACTGATGTTAAGACGCAAAGAATATTAAACGGAATCTCAGCATCTTTTACTTTTTCGATATTTTTCATAATCACATCAAACGTCGGCTTGCCTGCTTTCGTTTGGCGCAACTGATTATGTATCGCTTTTATGCCGTCAACAGAGATGCCCACAAGGAAACGATACGTCTTGAAGAAATCAATCCAGTCATCGTTTATGTGATAGCCATTCGTTTGAATAGAAAAAAATACTGGAATGTTGTTGGTATTATATTTTTTAACCAAGGACATAAAGGTATAGTAAAACGGCAAACCAATGAGCATTGGTTCGCCGCCTTGAAAGGCAAATGAAATCACACGAGGATGGGCCGCCATGGCTTTTTTAATTATGACGGTCATCGTCGCTTCATTCATTTTTCCGTAGTTTTTTGTCATGCGTTGATCAGCTAGATCGTTGTAAAAACAATAATCACAATCTAAGCTACAGCTAGAGGATACTGGCTTAATTAAAATCGATAAAGCTTGCATAGTCTGCTCCTCCATTACTTAAGTGAGAAATGTCGCTGTTATAGAAACTTAAGCTTTCCCATCACTCTTACAAATACTAATCTTCTCACGCACTGTTTTTTTCATTTCTTCTTTTGCTGGTGTCATATATTTACGTGGATCGGTTGCTTCTGGGTGAGCCACTAAAAAGTCACGTAACGCTGTTGAGAATGGAATCTTGAGTTCCGTTGAGATATTCACTTTACAGCAGCCAAGTTCAATACATTTTTGAACATCTGCTTTAGAGATACCTGAAGCGCCGTGTAACACAATCGGAACATCGACTAATTGGGCGATTTTTTCTAAACGGTCAAAATCAAGTTGTGGTTCCACTTCATAAACACCGTGCCCCGTACCAATCGCAACCGCAAGCGAATCCACTCCGGTACGTTCCACAAACTCTTCTACCGTATCTGGGTCAGTATAAGCCGCTTCTTGTTCGGTAACGACTAAATCATCTTCTTGGCCCACAAGTTTACCGAGCTCTGCTTCAACTGTCGCTCCGTGCTTTTGCGCTAATTCAACTACTTGTTTTGTTAGGGCAATATTTTCTTCAAATGAATGATGCGAGCCATCAATCATGACTGATTTTGTTCCGAGTTCAAGTGACGTTTGAATACTATCGACTGTTTCATGATGATCTAAGTGTAAGGCGATTGGAATATCATTTTCCTTGGCTGCAACTTCTACAATCGCTTGAATATAAGCACGTCCCGCATAATCCATTGTACCTGGTGTTGCTGCAAGAATAACTGGCGAACGCATTTCAACAGCTGTTTCAATAACAGCTTGAACTGTTTCCATGTTATGAATATTAAAAGCTGGTACCGCATATTTCCCTTTTTGTGCATCTAGTAACATCTGTTTTGTATTGACAATTTGACTCATGTTCTCACACTCCATTTCTAATAATTAGTTAATCGGATAAATGGTAACACCTGAACGACGCGATTGACAAGGCCACTAGGCTCGGATTATCTGGCGTAATACTTAATTTCAACGAATTTTTCATCGCTAAGACTTGCGGGAAGATAATATAAACTAAAGCAAGACTAAAGTCATTTACTTCCGGTCCTTTTTCTACATCTAAATGGATCACGAAATCCGCTCGCTCACTTACCCAGTCATCGTGTTGATAATCAACAACGGCAATCTTTATACCTGAATTGTCATTGGCAAGTTCATTCAATAAATCCCTATCGTATTGTCTTGTATAACTATCCTGCGACATGAACATAACGACTAAAGATTGGTCATTTAGTATCGATTTAGGTCCGTGTCTAAACCCTAATGAGGTTTCATACGTCGCCGCTACTTTACCTGCGGTCAGTTCAAGTACTTTTAGTGCCCCTTCATGTGCCAGTTGACCTAATAAGCCTGACCCTAAAAAGACCATCCGCTCATAAGATTGTTCTAAAACGACATCGACATAGTCACCCACCACATCAAGTAATTGCTCTGCTTGTTTAATACTTTGTTCAATCACCGCTTCGGTCTCGGTCTCACTGAACAATGAATAGGCCGTTACCATCATCGTCGTAAAACTACTTGTCATCGCAAAACTCTTATCATGAGCCTCGGGGGGTGTTAGGATGAGTAAACTTTTATCGTCACCCTTCGTATTAACCGCCAGTTGTCCTTCACTGTTACACGTGATGACGACTTGATAAAAATCATCAATGATACTTTCTGTCACATTAACAGCCGCCACACTTTCAGGACTGTTACCCGATCGGGCAAATGATACGAGCACCGTTGGGACATGTGCTTTTAGATAGGCATAAGGGTTTGACACAATATCTGTTGTCGCAATCGATTCAAACGTAAAGGTACTCTCAGTTGTTGATTGATTCAATTCAGGCGTTAACGTATCACCCGCAAAAGCAGATGTTCCGGCACCAGTAAAGATGACCCTAACATGTGCATGCTTTTCTTTTAACTGCTGAATAAACCTTTGGTGGGTGTCTTTTTGTTCAGCTAACGTTGTTAACATCTTTCTCCAAACATGTGGTTGTTGATCAATCTCAGAAGCCGTGTGAACAGCTCCTAACTTTTCTAAGTCTTGCTCTGCAAGATTAAACATGGAAGCCCTCCTTATGGTTATGTCGTCATAACCAGTTAGTATATTTTTTGAGCGCAATTAAATTGCGCCCATTTTTCATCTCTATTTATTATGTGGTTATAACCAGTTGAGTCTATTGTATCGCGACCTTGTTTATTTGTAAACTCTTTTTCGTTATTCACACGTTAAATATATGAGTGACGCATCATCTTTTGGTTTCATTCGCGGATAAGTCTCACAAATTCCGTCCGCTTCTTCTCTTATTCTTAACCGATCAATGACTTGATGCACACTCGTTTGTTTCATTTGTTGAACCATATCTACCGCATCCGTCGCGAGATTTACATCTGTATAATAGCTATCCACCCCATCACTAAATAACCAGACCGATTGAACATCTTGATAGTTAAGGACACGTTTTAAGCCTTTATCGATATAATCTGTTGTTATATCCATGCTGCATAGCCATTTGGTTTATTTTTTAATTGGCGGTTATTTAATAACAATGGATGGATGACTTTCTTTGCTTCCGTCATCGAGATGCCCTCTTCTCTTACGAGTACTTGCATCTGATGAATAATACCACGATCTAATTCTGTTGCCCGACCGTCGTGTACAACTTCATAGCGACCATCCTTATATTCAATAACCGCGGTACAGTCACCGAATGATTCAATGACCAATTCCTCGCCTATTTTTCTTAATAAGATGATGGCCGCAGATGGCAATTGTTCTTCGCGATAGTCTTCACTATGAATATACGCACGTAATTTTGAGCGTAGATCATTGGAAAGATTCTGAAACAGGCGCGTACTTTCTATGGCAACATCATGTGTTAATGTTTCGTTTAAGTATTTGGTGGCATGTTCGACAAACCAGACGGTGTCTGATAAATACTGATCGATAAGTCCCGTTGTGAGGCCTGTTGCTCCGTCCATCACATAGGCATAGTTTTCACCAAAGCCAATCCGGTCCTCTTTACAACGGTTCCCACGATCATTGACATAATCAATGATTCTCACACTACCCCTCCTCATCACTGTCTTGATTCAAACGTTTATATTCATTCAAATTCTAATGATGCGTGTATGAAAAGACATACACGCATCTGTTTTATTTCTTATATTTCAAACCATTGATAGCCCATTGGTGCGAGCGTAACATCGATAACCATACCATTCGGCTTCGTCACTTGCGTCACTTGTTCTTCATAAGCGTTATTAATAACGACAAAGGTACCCGATTCTGGATAAGCGGCACATTCCGTATAAATATTCGTCGTATGCCACTCATGGAAGACGTCTTCTTTAGAAGCCGCCCAGTATAAGGCACGTTTTAATAACCGGGCATTTTCTGGTGAATAAGGTAAGCCTGCTAAATATACCGCTCGTCCGTCACCAAATGTATTGGTCGCTAACTTAATATCATCTGCCTCAATATCTAGTACGGTAGCTGATTTTGATGTTTGATACACGTAGCGTGTACTTTCACCGTAATTAATCGCCTCGTGTTGATCTTGTAAAATAAAGTGATCAGGTGTTCGTTGGTCATTATACTTATCTTTACTCAAGCTAAAGCCGATTTCTTTTTGAACACCGAGCACATCTGGTAACTGGAAGAACGCGCCTTGATGTTCATATGACGTCGGTTCTCCCACACCGATAAAACCACCGCCACATTGGACGAAAGCCCGGATTTTCTCGACAACTTCTGGGTCTTTCCAGTAATCGTCACCAACCCAAGACGTACGCGCTTCACCGGCATTAATGATAACGCCAATGTCATCTGAAATACCGTCTGCTTTAATATCTTCAAAGCTAATAAATTCTACTTCAAACGGTAGGCCGCTTAGCGCTTCTAAAATGCCGTAATAAGAATAACATTGTTTATACCAAATAGCGTGGTGTACATGGTGACTCATCCATTTCCGTTGACCACCCCAACTGTTTAATATCGCTACTTTAAACGGTGCAACATAAGGATCGGCCTCTTTCACATGATCATGCATATCTCTAAATTCATCCGTAATTTCTTCCACGCGATCAACAAAGTCTGGGAAATCTAAAGCAAGTGATAAATAACCACCATAACCCATCCGTTGAATCGGTTTTCTCAAAATCGCACGTCTTGATTGAAGCCAGTTCTGATTCGCTTCAATGACTGGATTGTTATGTTCGTTAAAGGTATCTGGGAAGAAGTAAGGTAAAAAGCGTCCTTCATGATAGTCAACATGTGGGATATCGGCAATCATCCGTAACGTCGTCCCGTCACCAACGGAACCCACAACCGCATCTAAGCCGATGTTCTTAAAGTACTTTCCGTATGGTTCTGTACCAGCCCAGTGGTCACCTAAAAACATCATCGCTTCTTTCCCATAGCTATGAATAATATCCACACACTCTTTGGCTAATTCACTAACAAACTTCGACTGAAAATCAATCCAATCTAGGAAGGCTTTTTTAGGCATCCGAAACGGTGAGTTATAATAACCTTGGTCAACAAAGTCTTCCGCGGTTAGTTTATAGCCTTTTTCTTTTTCAAAAGCTTCAAGCGCTTTAGGACTAACCGTTGCTCCGTAACCAAACCAATCGACATATTTTTCTTCTCGTACATCGTTAAATACGAGAGTAAAGTTATAAAAGAACGTGGTGATTCTCACAACATCTGTATCAGGATGCTCATCTAACCATGTCCGTAATCTCTCTAAAATATAGTGTCGTGTTTTTGGGTAACGAGGGTCGTACGGCATTTGATGCTCGGTTGTCCAGTCATTGGTAATGTGATTGTACATATGAACGGGATCCCAAATTTGGTAGACCAATACGTTAACCGTATAACGGTGCCATAATTTTGCGTCTGTGACTTTTACTTCTTCTGTCTCTTCTAAGTACTCCCACTGATCGGTTGAGACGACTTCTCCCGTTGTCCGATCAATGACTTGCCACCACTTTTTCGGATCATTGTCCGTATCCGGTTTTAATTGATCTTTAAAATAACCTGCTAATATTGGTATCGTTATCTCTTCTTCTGTTGCGGTAACGGGTTCTGACATTATGAACATATGCTGAAGTTCATCTAGATTTTCTTTCGCAAAATCTTGGTCTCCTCGCGTAAAGAAATATTTTGAGTAAACCTTATCTGCTTCTTTTTTTATTACGTCAGGAATCTTCGTTCCATCTGAATCCCTCACGGCATCAGCGCCCCAGCGCTTCACAATTTTTTTAATCTCTTCATCCATACCTTCTTGTGCCGGTAAGGTCACACGTCCTTTAGTCATGTTTCTTCTTCCTCTCCTACTTTAGATTCCGTTACTATTATCAAATACCATTAATCCAGCTCCGATAATGCCTTGATTTGAACCAAGTTGACTGACGTAGAGTTGATCCAACAAATGTTTTTGCTCTTCTAACATATCTATTTGAAGACGCTGTTTTAACAAATCTAAAATAACGGGATTATACATCGCCACACTGCCGCCAAAAACGATGCGATGGGGGTCTAGTAGCTATTAATCATATAAATCCCTTGCGCCAAATGATCAATAAATTGGTTCACGAGTTGTTTTGCCTCTGGTTGTCCTTCATAGTAATGTTTAAAGAGCGTTTTTGCTTCTGCTGATTCATCCACACATATTTTCTTTGCTTTTTGACTTAAAGCAGGACCAGCTGCGACTTTTTCTAGTGGGGCTCTGCCATGATCGGTACAAATAGGAATGAGGCCAATCTCACCTGCAAAGCCTGCGCCACGGATAAAACTTCCAGCATCGATAATCGCACTCGAAATACCGGTACTCACTGTAACATATACCATCAATTCATCGATTAATTGATTATCTTTCCATTCAGCATACGCTGCCATATAGACATCGTTATCAATCACAATGTGATCGATATCTAAGACTTCCTTTAACCTGTCCACTACCGGGAAGTTTTTCCACGGGATATTATTTTGGAACACGGCGATGCCATTGTCACGATCGACTTTACCTGGAACACCGACACCAATGCCTTTCAATTGTTCTTTCGGTAGACTACTACTACTTAAAAGTTCTTCAATACAATCAATCACACATTGAAACATTGTCTCTCTTGTTTCTGTTTGACTGGGTGCCATTTTCTGATCAATGACATCGCCATTTTCATTAATTAAACCGCAAGCGACTTTCGTTCCGCCTATATCAACACCAATAGAATAATTCACCTGTCATCCCCCCACCTATATTTTTATAAATATTTCCGGTTGTAATTCCACAATAAAACTAAGAGACCTGTTAAACCGACGAGTTGCATCAGTAAATACATGTGTCCGATTGTTCTTTGTCCGATAATCACCATAGCGATAAAAACGACAAAGAGAACCGCTTTTATAGCTAGAAATATTTTTGTTTTATTTTCCTCCATATGTGATACACTCCTCTTCTTTAAGCGACTATTATCCTTTGACACCACCGACAGTCATACCTTGCGTGAGACGCTTTTGAACGATAATATATAAAATCAAGGTTGGTAACATAACAATGACCATACCGGCATACATCGGTCCGTAATTAACCGCTGCCCGGTCGGCTGCAAGTAAGTTTAATAGCCCCACTGGTAATGTTTTTTTGTCTCCCGGAATTAATGTAAGTGCTAAAATATATTCGTTCCAAAATAGTAAGAAGTTAAAGAGGATCACAATGATAATACTTGGCTTAGCCATCGGTAACATAATTGAAAACATCGTTCTAAAATAACCGGCTCCGTCAATATTCGCTGCCTCTTCAAAGTCAGAAGGTAACGTTTCAAAATAACTCGATAATAAAAAGATGGTAAAAGGTAACGCTGTTACCGCATAAATAAGTGCTAAAACGACCAGGTTGTTAAGGAAAAAGCCCTCATCAAATAGTGTTCGCAGTGATTGATCCCAGCCTAGTAGCATTAAAAAGATCGGCACCGTGATATAACTAACATTAATAAATAAGCCTGCTTTCACAAAACCGTTAATAAATTTACTACCGACAAACTTAAAGCGTGATAATACATATGCGGCTGGTAAAGAGAGCACGAGTAAAAACACAAGGCTAAACTTGTTACCACAATGGAATTTAAAAAGTAATCGCCCATACCGGCTTCTACAAACGCTTCTCTAAAGTTTCAAAATGAAACCCGTTTGGTAGGGCCCACGGACTGCCATAGAATTCTTGATTTTCTTTTATCGATGCCATAAACACCCACGCAACCGGGATAATAATAACGATTGCCAGTGTGATTAACGCGACATAAATAAAAATTTTATATAACGTATCTGTATTTAGTCGTTTTTCCTGTTTCATCAGTGATCCCTCCCTTAAAACTCAAGTACTTCTCGTTTAGTAATGCGACTAACGACAGCTGCAAGTACGAAAGAGAACGTAAAGACAACAACACCAATCGCCATACCATAGCCATAGGTTGAATTACTATAAGCTTGTGAGTACATGTAGGATAAGAAAACCTCTGTTGAACCGTCTGGTCCACCACCAGTCATAGCCGTTACAAGTAAAAAGCTTAAGTTAATCGTACTAATAATATAGAACGTTAACGTTGTTCTTAAGTTATTCCAAATAAGTGGTAGCGTAATGGCAGAAAACTGTTTAAACTTACCCGCTCCTTCAATCGAAGCTGCTTCATAGTAACTTTCCGGTATACTGGCCATCCCTGACATATACATCACCATATAGTAACCAATCGCTTGCCATACAAGCGCGCCAACTAAACTATAGATGATGATGTCTTGATCGCCTAACCACTGTTGTTGCCACTGATCTAGTTTGAATAGACCAAGTACACTATTAAGTAAACCTGTTCTCGGGTTATAAATCGCTGAAAAGATACCTGCGATAATAACGACAGATAGAATATTTGGAATGTAAAAAATAATTCTAAAGAAATTCGTCGCAAAGATTTTTTCTTTTGTTAGTACTGACGCAAAAAATACAGCAATCACAATCGTAATAACCGCCACTAAAACAATTAATAAGACGGAGTTTTGAAATGATTGGATGAAATTCATATCATTCCAAAGCACTTTAAAATTATCAAAACCTATAAAGGTTTTATTACCGGATAATCCTCCCCAGTTATATAAGGACATCCGAAATACCTCAAAGGTTGGAACGACCATAAATAATGAAAACAGCACTAAAGCTGGGGTAATACATGTAAAAATAAAGATATTTCTTGATCGGTTTCTATTCATTGGATTCACCTCATTCATAAAGATTGGGCGGACAAGGCCGCCCAGTCTTTTTGATTAGATTTGTTAATTCATTGCGGGACGTAAGCTATCATTGGCACTTTCTAGTGAATTGATCCACTCTTCGACTGTGACACGTCCACTCATCACACTGTCAATTTTCACATATAACTCATCGCCAATATTGACACCCGGTACAGGTTCCGTTGAGGCGAAGGTTCCCATCGCTGGAAGTACATCATTTGAATAGATACTATAGAAGAACGCTTGCTCGTCATCCATCATATTCACAATGCCTTCAATTGGTTGAGCCGCACCAGCTGCTAAGAAAATTTCAGCTGCTTGATCTGAATAAAGGAAGCTAATAAATTCTTTACCGCCTTCGACGTTCTCAGCTTGTGATGGCACCCAAATTTGTTCAAAGAAAGTGAACGCGTAGCGCGTATCTCCTTCTTCAAAGGCAGGTACTGGCATCATGCCCCATTCAAAGCCATCCGCGCGAGGTGCTTCTGCCATTTCTCCAACAACCCATGTACCGTTTGGCATAAAGATCGCTTCATTATCTAGTACCAGTTGCTGATTTCGTACGAAATCATTCGGATTCGCATTCGCCACTGTATCAGGATGTGTATAATCAGCTAGTTTTGCGATGGTTTCTAATACACGTGACGCTTCTTCTGACTCCCAAATACCTTCTTCGTACGTCATTGCCGCATTAAATAAATCGACGTCACCTGAAGCATACAACATGGATCGAAGTAACGTATCAAAGTAACCCGCTACAGAGTAAGTGAATAGGTAAATATCTTCTTCTAACGCTTTCTCACCTAATTCAAACATCTCATCCACGTTGTTGGTGCTTCCCAGCCATACTCTTCTAAAAGTTGCGCATTATAGAAAAGACCGGTTGGACTATAGAACATTGGCGCTAAATAAGTTTCATCATCCGCATACGGATTCGTTGCTAATGTATCTGTGAAACCGTCAAGTAATTTGTCTTCTACTGTGACTTGTTCACCGAAGACGTTCATCGCCAACATGTCATCTAATGACGCTAACGCATTTTCTTTAATCATTGTTTCGGTTAAACCTTCTTCACGATCGGTCGCAAGTAAGAATACATCTGGATATTCGCCTGCTTGCATATTCGGTCGCATAACTTCTTCGATATTGCGTTCAATCGTTAAATCAACGGTCACATTACCGTGCGCTTCTTCATACGCAGCGATAATATTCTCCCATACTTCGACGCCATAAGCAGATTCTAGCGCTGCCACGTGAAGTGTTTCTGGTTCTGCTGGTTCTTCCGTATCTCCACTCGGTTCTTCTGTATTATCATCCCCCGTTGTATCTCCACCTGTATCAGTGTCTTCACTACTGTCACCGCATGCGACTAAACCTACGAGCAACATAAACATCAACGCTAAAAGAATGTGTTTCAATTTCATTTCATCTACCTCCTTGGTATGTTATATCTTTATGATACGTTTTTTGATAACGCTTCCACAATAAACATCTTGTTAGTTTTTTTAGGATTATTGCTTTTTTGCATTTTAGTTGTAAAAAGAACGAAAAAGCGTTAAGGTATTCATAGAAAAGTATAGTTGTTATAACCAATTTTTTCATGAGGTGATTACTATGGCACATGATTTTTATCAATTAATGAACAATAAAAAGGAAGCGTTATCATTTAAACTTCTTTACATTACCCACTCAGAATACGATAAGAACTGGCACAGTTTAACCCATACCCACCACTTTACTGAGTTATTTTATATCGTCAGCGGTAAAGGATCCTTCGTCTTACCGACACATGAAATATCGGTGCAGAAAAATGATTTGATCGTGATTAACCCTAACGTTGAACATACCGAACGTTCTAATTTCAAAGACTCATTAGAATATATTGCTTTAGGCATTGAGGGCATTGCCTTTACCTTAACCGATAATGACCCCTATGGGTTATTTACGTATCAAGATGATCAAGACGATATTCTGTACCAACTAAAAAAATTGCTCTATGAAGTTGAAAAAAAAAGACGTACGCTATGAGCACGTCTGCCAAAACATCATTGAAATTCTCATTGTTAAATTACTCCGATCTAAAAAACTATCGATTGAAAAAAGTGAAGCGAAACAACTTAGTCATGCAATTGCCTTAGCCAAATACTACATGACACAAAACTTTCATGATCCGATTACGCTCGATATCTTAGCACGTATTAGTAATATTAATAAGTATTACCTTGTGCATTTGTTCAAAGAAGAGCTTGGGATGACACCAATTGCTTACCTTAATAACTTGCGGATAAACGAAGCAAAACATCTATTAGCGACAACAACGATGACTGTGGGTGAAATTTCACATATTACCGGGTTCTCATCGCAGTCTTTTTTCACGCAAGCATTTAAGCGCGAAACAAGCATGACGCCTTCGTCTTATCGCCAGCAACAATTTGAACTAACTGAGAGCCATTAGCCAACAACAGGCGAGTCGCTTGTATCAAGAAATACGTACACGCTTTAGTTTACGTATATAAATTAAACAACCCTTAGCGATACACGCATCACTAAAGGTTGTTTTTTCATCTATAGTGACTAGAATACACGGACAAATCGTTCACATACGACAGGGATCTTTTCGTGAAATGTCTGATTGATCTCTTCAAGTTCTTGTTTAAAGAATGTCTCATGAACATCTCGCCAATATGCTAGACTCCTATCTCCTTCGCCCTCTAAGAATGCATGGGCGGCAGTGACTTCATCGAATGGACAAATCTCTACACGCGTTGTTTCAATAATTGCGACCGCTTTTCCGTCACCATCTAAGATGACACTATAGTCACCGACTTTCGGTAATGGCTCATTCTCCACTTCATACAGGGCAAAGTTTGAGGCAGTCGCTGTCTTGATTCCTTTTATGACTAAGTCACTTAATTCATCTGCCACCTCTTTTCCGTACCCGAACGCCCAAGCTTGGTAATCATCTTTTACGATTGGGTGCTTGACTTTAAATTGATTCCATAAACTAACGACTGAATGTTGATCCATGATCTTTCACCCTTTCTTATACTTTTATGACTTTTTATCATGTATCCTTAAGACTTTAGAGACTTCAACAGATGTATAACCTCGTTCTTCAAGGTAGGGTAACACAAGTTCCAATGCTTCAATCGTTGTCGCATGAATATCATGCATCAATATAATGGCTCCTGGTTTTAAGTTTTCTTTCACTTCTGCCAAAATCGCATCGGGATCTTTCGTTTTCCAATCCAATGTGTCAATCGTCCATAACACTGTTGGCACATCGACGTATTGTTCCACACGAGTGTTTGTCGACCCATACGGGGGTCTAAAGACGGTGGACGCCTGACCATTAATGTTCAGCAAAGCTTGATCCACGCGATTGACTTCTTCTTGAATAGCCGCATCACTAATCTTAGTTAGTTGCTTATGATTCCATGTATGGTTACCTATTTCATGTCCGCGCTTAAAAACTTCTTGAACAAGGTCTGGATAGAAGTCAATGCGACTGCCTAGCATGAAAAATGTGGCTGTCATGTCATACTTCTCTAATAGTTGTAGGGCCTTTAATGTATTCTCTGGATGTGGCCCATCATCAAAGGTCAAGGCTACTACTTTTGTTTCTTGTGAGTTTTCTTCATCGTCATGATCATCAATGTCTGTTTGTTCCTCATCAGGGCACCGGATGTTGTGTCACCAGTTGATATGTCGTTTTCTATTTCAATATTTAATCGCGCGCGCCAGTCCTCTTTTAAGAAAGTATGAAAGTCAGATAGCGGTAAAGCTATCTCCGGAGAACCCGCTGCTCCTGCAGTTACCTCGTACTTATCAAACGTGAACATAAGCGCATCTTCTGTCACATATAGATTTGACAAATCCGTCTCTTGTTTCCACTCTAGCAACGCTTCTTCAAAAAACATATCTTGATAATCTGGTGACGATTCAAAAGCTTTTTTTAGCTGTTGATGCACGTCGTCATACATTTCCGTCGACTCTTCAAATAGGGTCTGAGCAGAGATCGTGGCATTTTTCTGTAAATCTACCATAAACACCTTTGAAGACTGACGGCCATTTGCCCCAGCAACATAACTTTCTGCATTAAATACAAACGAATATAACGTTTCATTCACTTGGTATATATCGAATGTAAGATAAAAGTTTGCTTGCCATTGTCTTTCTTCTAAGTAAGGCTGGTTTTGTTTCACTTCTTCTAAGAATTCCTCTTGTTTTTGATTGACATACGTCAGAATCTGTTCAGTTAATGGCTCATCTTCAAATACCGGACGGTGAATCGCCATATGATAGTTTGGGTCTTCTATTACTTCTGTACCAATATTGATGCCGGGATAATGTGATTGTGTCACTTCCTCGGTTGCTTTCACTTGTTTGTCTGTGTCACTTTCGGTCACTATTAAAGAGAACGTTAACCCCACTAATAGTAACAATAAAAAACTAATGTTGCATAAACCTTCTGGATGACTGTCATGTAAACCCCTCTTTAATCTGCTAATCTATATATCACTCATTAAACTATCTTAGCAAATAATAGAAAGAACCACGATACATCCTTATTACTAATTTTAAAGTGAATAATATAAGTTTCTCAATTGATCATTGCGTTTCTTGCATCAACTTAGCTAGAATGGCCTTCAATTGATGATACTCTTCTTCTGATAGTTTCGTTCCTTCTATAAATTTCATCGGGATTTCTTCCGCTAGATGTTCTTTTTCTTTTCCTAAGGCGGTTAATTCAACTTCTACTACTCGTTCATCTTCCGTTGAACGTCGACGTGTTAAGATACCGCGCTCTTCCATACGCTTAAGCATGGGTGTAAGCGTACCAGAATCTAAGTATAACCGTTTGCCTAATGCTTTTACTGTAATCATTCCTTCTTCCCATAAGACAAGAAGAACTAAGTATTGAGGGTATGTCACATCAAGTTCTTTTAATAACGGTTGATAACGCTTCGTCATCTCACGTGTCGCCGCATAAAGCGGAAAACATATTTGATTATCTAATTTTAATTGGTCTTTAGCCATATCAATCACCTCTTCAATAAATAGTTTATCACACACTTCAGGATTCATTGTATAATAGAAAGTCTTCAACTATTATATTTTTTTGTTAATAGCACGTAAACACGCTTCACATTGATTGTATTTTTCCGATACTACTAGTGGTATCAATTAAACAATTAAGTTACCTAATTAATACAATAGGTAGATAGACAGGAGGACATATTTATGCATACGATTCAAGATCTACAATACAAAGACCTCACTCAGAAAAACTTACTGGCCATCTTAGCTTTTTCATTTTCACTCGTGAGTGGCGGAGTCATTGCCCTTTTAGATGGTTTGATGATGAAAGGCTTGCTTTATGTTAGTGAGATTATTCTCTTATGGGTAAGTTTTTTCTTATTACGTTACCTATTTAAGAAACCCATGATATTCCCATACATTCTCGTCACGTCAGGTTATCTATTTACCATGACAGGTGCTTATTTATTCGGTAGCAGCTTATCGATTACGCTAATCTTTTTCTTCTTACTGTTCCTATCGACGCTTTATTTACGAAAAGTAATTTTTATCATTGGCAGTGTACTCGGACTCCTTGGTATTTATATTAATACAATCGCTGCACCAGATGCGTTAGTCATCTTGACTGATAACTTAACATTTACGATAGCTACATACTTTTTAGCGGGAATTGTTGCGTTTTTACTTATTGTTCTAAACAATAAGCAACAAAAAACATTGGAACAGATTCTCATTGAGAGTGAGGAAGCAAAAAATACTGAAGTTCATCAACACCAACAATTAGAATCCCACGTTGAAACCATTGTGAGTGCATTAACAACGATGAACGAACATATTCATAGTAACCTTGATTCGCAAGGAGAAATGGCGATGGCGATTCAAGAACTCGCTGAAGGTAGTGCCGATCAATCCGAGAAAATCTCTGATATTGATGCCTACCAAAAAGAAACGATGCGTGAAACACAAGCGATGTTAACAGAAACCGATACGTTGGAATCTCTGGTGAAGTCGTCGACTGAAACAGCGAATGAAGGCAATCAATTACTTGATAGCTTGGTCAATAATACGAAACAATTACTCGGTTACTTTAAAGAGATGAATGAAGCGTTTAACCTCCTCTCGATAAAAATTAAAGAAACGAATAGTTTTTCAGATAGTATTATCGATATTAGTGAACAAACGAACCTCTTGGCTTTAAATGCCTCTATTGAGGCGCCCGAGCGGGCGAAGCGGGTAAAGGCTTTGCGGTTGTGGCTGATGAAATTAGAAAGCTTGCTGAAAACAGTAACCATGCGGCCGAAAATATTACCGCAAACTTAAAAGAAGTGAACGACACACACGAGTTCACTCTCGAAAAAATGACCCAAAACTTACAAATGAGTGAAGATAATTTAAAAAAAGCCACCGATGTAGACCAAGCTTTCACTAAGCTTGGTAGCTACTTAACCAACTTACGCGAACAATTTAGTGCTTTCCAAGTCATCGCAGAAAAAGTTGAAGGTAACACAAATCATGTCAGCGACCGCACAAGTGAACTCGCTGCTATCATTGAACAATCGTCTGCAAGTTTAGAAGAAATGAGCGCAACAGTTGAAACATTAAACAAGCAAAACAAAACGATTGCTGACGATATGAAACGCACGGAATCAGCAGCTAAACAGATTGTTTAATAATATAAGGTGCTCTCGCCTTATTAAAAATAGTTTTAACACTCTTTCCCGATCTCAAACGAGATCGGGATTTTTTAAGCGTTCAAGTTGCTTTCGTTAAATTAATTGTGTACAATTAATTTGTAAACAATTAAATTAGGAGGTTATTCATTATGGGACTACCACTTTATACCGCAAAATCAACCGCTTCAGGCGGCAGAAAAGGGGTTGTTAAAACATCTGATGGACAAATGGAACTCGCGTTATCATTACCTAAAGGCTTAGGTGGAAAAGAAGAAGCTGGGACAACGAATCCAGAACAACTCTTCTCCCTCGGTTATGCCGCTTGTTTTGACAGTGCACTGCAGCTCGTGGCAGGACAAGCAAAGAAACAAATCACATCAGAAGTGACCGCAGAAGTAAGTATTGAGAAGAAATTAAAAGGCTTTGGATTAAGCGTGAAACTGACCGCTGAAATGACCGGGGTTACCCAAGCAGAAGCTGAAGAGTTAATGGAAAAGGCGCATCAAGTGTGTCCTTACTCACGTGCAATCGATGGCAATGTACCGGTTAAGAAAAAAGCCATCGCTAAATAGGAGGCCAC